>JBBQTL010000154.1:0-14448 GCA_038213285.1 Chitinophagales bacterium | reverse complement strand
TCTTTGATGAGGTCGTAATTGATCACTTCTTCCGTCACACAATGTTCTACCTGTATACGAGTATTCATTTCCATGAAAAAAAAGTTGCGGTGCTTATCTACCAAAAACTCAATGGTACCTACACTTTCGTAACTTATGGCGCTGGCTGCTTTTATGGCCGCTTCACCCATTAGTTCTCTTAATTCAGCCGTCATAAACGGCGACGGGGATTCCTCTACCAGCTTCTGGTGGCGGCGTTGAATAGAGCAATCTCTTTCACTTAAATGACAAACATTACCAAACTGGTCGCCCGCTATTTGTATTTCAATATGGCGTGGTTCTTCCACGAATTTTTCCATGTAAATACCATCGTTTTTAAAAGAAGCTGCAGCTTCCGTTTTGGCATTTTCAAATGCTTTTTCCATCTCGCTTTCCTGCCATACCACCCGCATTCCTTTCCCTCCGCCACCGGCAGTAGCTTTCAATATCACGGGATAACCTACCACATTGACTGCAAGGTCTTTCGCCTGGTCTACGCTTTCCAATAAGCCGCCACTCCCCGGTACTACCGGTACACCTGCCTTAATCATTGTTTCTTTAGCGGTAATCTTATCACCCATGGCATTGATCATATCTGGCGTGGGGCCAATAAATTTAATCCCATGATCCATGCAAATCTGGGCAAACTTTGCATTCTCGGCCAAAAATCCATACCCGGGATGAATGGCATCGGCGTTCGTAATTTCAGCAGCCGCCATAATATGCGGAATGTTGAGGTAAGAATCCATACTGCTTGGTTTTCCGATGCATACTGCTTCATCGGCAAACTTTACATGCAAACTATCTTTATCCGCGGTAGAATACACGGCAACCGTTTTAATACCCATCTCTTTGCAGGTGCGTATTACACGTAGTGCGATTTCTCCGCGATTGGCAATCAATATTTTTTTGAACATGGTGTTAATTTGCTGATTTGCTAATTTGTTAATTTGCTAATTATGAAACGAACAGGTTTTAATAAACAGGGTATAATTAGCAAATACGAATAGCTGCTTTTAAAAAATAAAGAAACTTAGAATATAACTAAATGGAGTTTTTCTTTTTGCGGTTCCTAATATGGCATTAATAATTTTTTGTAACTCTAATAATTTGTTTGAAATTATACTCGTATCCGGGTAACCATTTGCAAACTCACACAAAGTAATCCAGTATTGGGTTTCATCAGCTTCTTTGGCTGCTATTTTTATATTATGTATAAAATCAGCCTTGCTTTCTCCATTTTGTGCTTCCTTTGAATTAGCACCAATTGAAGTACCTGAGCGTGAAAGTTGTTTGCTTATCGTGTATCTATGAAGTTGATCTAATGAGTCGCAATATTCGAGAATCAAAATTGAAAACTCACACCTTAATTTCAAAAGAGGCTTCTTTTCAATTAATTCTTTCTTCATTGCTGTAAGTTTTTATGAACGGGTTTAAAAATTCCACGTAAAACATTAGCACATTATCTAATTAGCACATTGGCTAATTAACTTGGATCTACCAAAAACAAAGGCTGATCATACTCCACCGGGCTGGCGTCTTCTACCAGTACTTTTACAATTTTCCCATTTACTTCGCTTTCAATTTCGTTGAACAATTTCATCGCTTCAATGATACAGACTACTTTACCCGTTGTTACTTCATCGCCTACATTTACAAAAATGGGTTTACCTGGGCCTGATTGCCGGTAGAAGGTACCAATCATCGGGCTTTTTATTGTGATGTAATTATCTGATTTTGGAGCTTCAACTACTGCTACCGGCGGAGGTGGTGCAGTCGGCGCATTTTGTGGGGGTGGTGGGGTGGAGGAATACATGGGGCTGGTTTGTCCCCCGGCTATGATATGTTGAACAGGGTCTTTTTTTTGTTTAACCGTTATTTTAACACCTTCTTCTTCAATTGTAATTTCACCAATGTTGGTTTTATTAATGAGCTTTACAAGCTCCTGAATTTGTTTAATGTCCATATGGAAATATTAAATGGTTTTGTTTTAAGAATCGGGCGGCTAAGGTAGGTAATGATTTATTAATATTCGAAATTTTTAAAAAGAAAGAATGTAAGAAAAACCTCATAATTTGATAAAATCAGGGGGAATATCGGTAAAAAAATAACAAAAACAGTCTAAAACTGGCAAAATTAAGATGGGCTTATTTTTACAAATAAGCCCATACTGTCATATCGATAAAGACCTTTAGCCTGCCAACAAAGAGCCACGAAATGGCATGGTGTAAATGTTTTAAAGCTTGGTGCGGTTCCGATTTTAAATAAGAATAAATAAATCTCTTCTGGCAATTGCATGCCATTATTCTTTCACTCTTTCAACATAATCACCGGTTTTGGTGTTGACGCGGATCAACTCACCTTCATTTACAAACAATGGCACATTTACAGTGGCCCCGGTTTCTACAGTAGCGGGTTTTAATGTTTTGGTAGCGGTATCTCCCCTCATGCCTGGCTCGCTGTAAGTCACTAGCAATACTATTTTATCAGGTAACTCCACTCCCATTGGCTGGTCGGTTTCGCCATTGATTAAAACCGATACTTCCTGGCCATCCTTCAAAAACTTAGGTGCATCCACCATTGATTCCGGAACAGTAATTTGCTCAAAAGTTTCTACATCCATAAAACTATAACCCGTATCATCTTTATATAAATATTGATAAGCCTTCTTTTCTACCCTCACCGGAAAGATGGTTTCACCACTATTCCAGGTAACCTCAATGGTGCGGTTATTATCTACCCCTTTTAATTTTGCCCACACTTTAGCTGCGGCCCGGGCTGTTTTATTTTGTCCGAATTCAATTACGGTGTATAAACTACCATCTACCTTGATGATAAGCCCTGAACGCATGTCTGCTGTAGTTGCCATGATTATATTATTGTTTAGTGTTTTCGGTCTGGTGTTTTGTGTTTACCGTATCGTGTCGGCAGATCACAAAAGCTGTGTTCCCAAAAATGCAACCGGTAAGATTACAAAAATTATTGGGGTGCAAAAGTAGGGATAGTAAAGCTAAATAGAAAATCTTAAGCTTAAACAAGTGAATTTCTATCTGCCCGTTACATTTTAGAGAGCGGATGCTTGCAATGTTTGAATACGTGAAATAACAGGTAATTTAGTTGATATATAATAGCTTTAACAGCCATGTTCACGCAAAAAAATTAAGTTTGCAAAAATGATACAATTGAAAAAAATACTGTTTCTAATATTATTATTGTGTACATCCATAATACTGTTTGCCCAAAAAGACACGTCAGATAATTATGTAAACAGCTTTATAACAATCCCCGCCATTAGACTAAACCAGGTGCCAGACAGCTCGTTGTATACGAATGAAAACATAAAAAAGAATCTACCTTTTGTGCTCATGTTTTTTAGCCCGGATTGCGACCACTGCCAAACTGAAACCAAAGAGTTGCTGACTTACAAACAAGAATTGAAAGGTATACAAATACTAATGGTGTCAGTAGCTCCTTACAACGAGATTAAAAACTTTTTTGAAACGTTTCAGTTATCATCTATGCCCAATGTTAAACTCGGCCAGGATGTAAATTTCAGGTTAGGGAGTATTTATAAAATAAGGACCTATCCATCCATATTTGTGTATGACAAAAATGGAACACTTGCAAAAGCATTTGTTGGAAATATTGGGGTACCCTCTATTTTGGATGCCGTAAAATAAGTGTTGCTCATTTTTACTATTACTTCTTTTTGAAATCATGCCACCTTATGATTTTGCTCATGTAGTGCATTTCATTCGTTCATTCTTTTCGTAATGTGAAACGAATGCCCTTAACTTTGCAGCGCAAATACATTCACTAAAATATTTAAACTTTTTTTTATGAAAATTACCGTTGTAGGTGCAGGAGCCGTAGGAGCAACCTGTGCTGATAATATTGCCCGTAAGGAATTATGCACTGAACTGGTTTTACTGGATATTAAAGAAGGCGTAGCCGAGGGAAAGGCACAGGATATGATGCAAACTGCTACCTTGTTGGGTTTTGATACAAAAATTACTGGAAGTACAAATGATTACAGCAAAACCGCCAATAGTGATGTAGTAGTAATTACATCCGGTTTACCACGTAAACCAGGAATGACCAGGGAAGAACTGATTGGTGTAAATGCAGGCATTGTAAAAAGTGTAGCTGAAAATATTTTAAAATTCTCTCCTGAGGCCATTATCATTATCATCAGTAACCCGATGGATACCATGACCTATCTTGCTTTAACTACAACTGGTTTACCTAAAAACAGGATTATTGGAATGGGCGGTACTTTAGATAGTGCCCGTTTTAAGTACCAGTTGAGCCAACATTTAGAATGCAGTCCGGCAGATTTAAATGCCGTGGTTGTGGGTGGCCATGGCGATACTACCATGATTCCTTTAATAAGATTGGCTACCTGGAACAGCGCACCTGTTACTGACTTTTTAAGTGCTGAACAACAGGATAAAATAGTAAAAGACACCATGGTAGGTGGCGCTACCTTAACCGCCTTAATTGGTACATCTGCCTGGTATGCACCCGGTGCTGCCGGAGCTGCATTGGTAGAAGCGATTGTAAGAGATGAGAAGAAATTATTTACCTGCTGTGTTGCTTTAGACGGCGAGTATGGACAAAAAGATATTTGTATAGGCGTACCGGTTATCATTGGAAGAAATGGCTGGGAAAAAATCCTTGACTTTAAATTGAATGCAGATGAACAAGCTGCATTTGACAAAAGTGCTGCGGCGGTAAGGAGTATGAATGATGTGTTGAAGACATTGTAAAAAAACCTTTCACTTTGATGTTAAAATAAAAAGCCTTTTAGTTTATAGCTAAAAGGCTTTTTTGACTGGGCAACAACAAATAGTTGCTAAATTTTAGGTTGCCGGGATGATATAAGTCATTTCATCAAATTGTTTAGCGTGACTTTCTCATCAGATTTCTCTTTACATGAAAAATGCTTATAACTATAACCTGCTTTGTGGAATTATTGATACGATAAATTATCAAATATGAAAAAAACTGGCACCCTAACTTTCTTAAATTTTGAATTTTTATGGCATACCTATCAGGATACATTTCAATTTCTGTAAACTTGTTGAAAATTTCATTCGCAAATCGTTCACCCAACCCTTCTTGTTTATCTTCATACCAAAGGAATGCATCACTTAATTCCTTCTTCGCCTTTAACCGTAGATGTGATGTATAATTCATTTTTTGCCCTTTGCATTTTTAAGTTGCAACAAATGAGCTTTAGTTTCTTCAATCGTAAATGCTGTTTGCCAATTTTTATAACGTTTATCCAACTCTGTAACAACGTCTTTATCCTGCCACCATTCATTCGTTTCCTCAATTTCATTTTCAAGTAAATTATAAATCGCATTTATTTTTTTTTCGTCCGCCACTCTTATATAATCGTATAATTTCTCTCATGTTGATAATGGTTGCATACTATTAAATTTTCATTGAAAATACAGATTTATTTAATCCGGAACAGACGATAATATTGAATTTTACACGGCGACTGATACGCTAATTGTTTTTTTCTTTAACAATACAATGCAAATAAAAACGTGAATTGTTTTTTTTAAAACTGATGAATGAACGTTCAACTATCAACTCACCCCATTCACTATCATTTCCTTATTGATCTTCTGTACCAATCCCTGCAAAATCTTACCGGGCCCTACTTCTGTGAAATGAGTAGCCCCATTTTCAATCATGGCCTGCACACTTTGAGTCCACCTTACGGCACCGGTTAATTGATCAATCAGGTTCTTTTTTATTTCAATGGTATCAGTTACGGCTTTGGCTGTTACATTCTGGTAAACAGGGCAGGAAGGCTGGTAAAAAGTAGTAGCTTCGATGGCTGCTGCCAACTCCTCTTTGGCGGGCAACATCAGTGGCGAATGAAAGGCCCCGCCAACCGGCAGAACGAGTGCTCTTTTTGCGCCTGCTGCTTTCAAACGTTCACAGGCCATATCGATACCTTTTATTGATCCGCTAATCACTAACTGACCGGGGCAATTATAATTTGCAGGCACTACTATTTCACCGGTTTCAGCTTGAACAGCGGCACAAACTTCTTCCACTTTTTCATCTGCCAATGCCAGTACAGCCGCCATGGTAGAAGGGTTTTGTTCACAGGCATTCTGCATGGCATTCGCCCTTATAAAAACAAGCTTCAATGCATCTTCAAAACTCAATACCCTGTTTGCTACCAGCGCAGAAAATTCTCCGAGAGAATGGCCCGCAACCATGTCGGGCTTAGCATCCTGCAGCGTTTTAAAGGCCGCTACCGAATGCAAAAAAACCGCGGGCTGTGTTACATTGGTTTGCTTTAAATCCTGGTCGCTACCGGTGAACATGATGTCAGAAATACGAAACCCTAAAATTTCATTGGCCTGCTCAAATAAATTCTTTACGAAAGGATTTGATTCCGATAAATTTTTTGCCATCCCGCTGAACTGCGACCCCTGCCCAGGAAAGACGAATGCATGCCTCATAATTGTAAGTTTGAATCAAAAATAATTTTTAAATTTGAACAATAAAATTTTAAAATGGAGCTTTCAGATCAAATATTCAAGCCTGAACGGTATACCAACCAGGATTACCTGCTTTGGAAAGGTGATTGGGAGCTGGTAAATGGATATCCTTATGCGATGGCGCCTTCACCAAACAGAAGCCATCAGTGGTTTTCAAGTAAATTCATTCAAAAAGTCAGTAATGAAATTGATCAGTCAATTCATAAATGTACCTGCGAAGCTTACTCTGAACTCGATTGGATAATTGATGAAAATTCTGTTGTGAGGCCTGATTGCATGATCGTATGTGGTAATTTTACAGAAGACTTCTTAACTTTCCCCCCGACACTTATTGTTGACATTTCTTCACGAAAAACCAAATTGAGAGATAGAAATATAAAGTATAATTTATACGAACTGCAGGGTGTTAAATATTATATAATAGCCGATACAGAAAACAAAGTGGTTGAAGTTTTTGAGCTGATAAATGGAAAGTACATTGTAAAAAATGATATTCCATTTCAGTTAACTCCTGGGTGTGTAATTCATCTGGATGTATTTGGCCTTTGGGCATCAATGTAATTTTGCACTGATCAGTTTTACAAACTCACTCCTTGTTTCATTTTTTTCAAACTCGCCCCAAAAAGCGGAGGTTGTAGTTACCGAGTTTTGTTTTTGTACGCCCCTCATCATCATACATAAATGAGATGCTTCAATAACAACTGCCACACCCAGCGGGTTCAATGTTTCCTTAATTGAATTTAAAATTTGGTGAGTTAATCTTTCCTGCACCTGTAACCGCCTGCTATAAACATCCACCACCCGGGCAATTTTACTCAAACCAGTAATCCAACCGTTGGGAATATACGCCACATGAGCCTTACCATAAAATGGCAACATGTGGTGCTCACACATACTGTACAGTTCAATGTCTTTAACAATGATCATCTCACTTACCTCTTCATGAAATTTGGCTGAGTTTAAAATAGCATTGGCATCCTGGTGATACCCCTGCGTTAAAAACTGCATCGCCTTGGCTACTCTTTCCGGAGTTTTTTCAAGACCTTCCCTTGCAGGATCTTCACCTAATAGCTTAAGTGCTTCCCTGTAATTTTTTAACAATCCTTCCGTTACGTCCTGATCGTATTGATCAATTTTTTTATACGCCATTATTTTTTTCGATTTAATTAACTGGATATTCTACAAAGTTTCTTTCGGTTTCATACAACCTGATTTGCAAATCAAACCTGGCATCAATTTTTTCTCTCAGGATATTATAAATAACGATTGCTATATTTTCAGCGCTTGGGTTCAGATTTTTAAACTCAACCGTATCTTCATTCAGGTTTTTATGATCAAAACGTTCGAGCACATTCTCCTCCACCAGGTTGCTTAATAGTTTCATATCATATACATACCCTGTAGCTTCATCCGGCACCCCGGTCACTTTAACTACCAGTTCATAATTATGTCCGTGATAATGCGGATTATTGCATTTCCCAAATACTGTTGCATTGGTTGCTTCATCCCATAAAGGATTATTTAATCGATGGGCTGCATTGAAATGCTCCTTTCGGAATACTGCTACTTTATTGCTCATACATGTTTAAATTACAATTGAAATTAGAAATAGTTAAAACAGTAGCATCAACATTTAAACTGAAAAATTGCGGAATAGTTCAGAACGTTTTTTACTGACGGTTATAACAGAAGTTTGCTGTTCAAACGCATCAACTCACGGATAAATTAACGATTAAAGTTACTATTTGTTTGGTTTAACAAAAGAAAAAAGAAAGGGAAAAATTTTAATTGCCAAAGTATTCAACAAAAATGCGGGGAGTTTCGTACAATTTAAGACTGTGTAAAGCCACTTCCCCCGGCAAATGAGGAGTCAACTGTTGCCAGATTGCAATCACCAGGTTTTCTATTGAGCATAATTTACCAGCCATAAAATCAACATCCATGTTCAGGTTTTTATGATCCAGTTTATCTATTACGTATTCTTTTACTATAACGCTCAATTTCTTAACATCATATACAAAACCCGTATCAGGATTTGGCTCACCTTTTAAAGTAACATATAATTCAAAATTGTGCCCATGCCAGTTTTCGTTCGCACATTTGCCAAATACTTGTTCATTTTTCTCCCTAGTCCATAACGGGTTAAAAAGCCTGTGCGCTGCATTAAAATGTTCTATTCGTGTAATGTACACCATTGTATGTTCTGAAAATTTCGGCAAAGGTAATCGCAAAATATCAAAATATGGAGTGTAAATACGAAATTTGTAGCATGCGAATCTTACTGATAGCGGCTACTATATTTGAAATTGAGCCCTTTATAACTGAGAATAAAGATGTTGAAATATTGATTACCGGTGTAGGGGTTCCCTCTACTTTGTACCATTTACAAAAAAAACTACAGACTAAAACAACAGATTTGGTAATACAGGCAGGCATTGCGGGCTGTTTCACGCAGGATATTGCTTTAGGCGAAGTAGTGTTCGCAGACAGAGATACTTTTGCAGACATTGGAATGGAGGAAAAAGAAAAGTTCACGACTGTTTTTCAATCGGGATTTGCTGAAAAAGATAAATTCCCCTTCAATGATGGATGGCTCGTCAATTCTAATCCTATTGTCAAGAAGCTACAATTAACAGCAGTAAAAGCAATAACAGTAAACAAAATCAGTGATAGTATGATACAAAAACAACAGGCTATTTGTTGCTTTGCACCGGCGATAGAGAGTATGGAAGGTGCTGCATTACATTACGTTTGTTTGCAGGAAAATATTCCCTTTTTACAACTACGTAGCATATCAAACACAATTGGTGAAAGGGACAAAAAAAAATGGAAGCTGAAAGAAGCCATCACAAATTTGAACACCGAACTCAGTAAGGTAGTTGAAATAGTACTAAGTGGAAAGTGAACGGAGAGCAGGCAGTGGGCAAGGTTTTAACGTAATCCATCAACCACTATATTTCAACCAAATAAAATCTAAGTATGATATTATCCCTGGGTTTTTCTCCCTGCCCCAACGACACTTTTATTTTTGATGCTTTGGTAAATAATAAAATAGATACGGAAGATATTCATTTTGATGTGCATT
Organism: Chitinophagales bacterium; assembly: GCA_038213285.1. Classification (GTDB taxonomy): domain Bacteria; phylum Bacteroidota; class Bacteroidia; order Chitinophagales; family Chitinophagaceae; genus Ferruginibacter. The sequence goes on along the minus strand of JBBQTL010000154.1, from coordinate 4,815 downwards.
TGGAAGACGTGCAAACTTTGAACCAGTGGGCAATTAAAGGCAAACTGGATATTACAAAATTAAGCTATGGCGTACTTCCATTTGTGTTGGAAAGATATCTTGTGATGAATAGTGGCAGCGCATTGGGAAAGGGAGTTGGGCCACTATTAATTAGAAATGGAAACAATGATATTAAACCAATTGAAGACAACTTTATTGCCATACCAGGTGAAAACACAACTGCCCACTTACTTTTTTCAATGGCATACCCGAATGCAAAGAAAAAGATCTTTCTACGTTATGACGAAATCGAAAATTATGTTTTAGCCAATAAAGGGTTGGGGGTTATCATCCACGAAAATCGATTTACTTATGAAGCCAAGGGGCTAAAAAAAATAATCGACCTTGGAGATTATTGGGAACAGGAAACAGGAAACGCTATTCCTTTGGGAGGTATTGTAATTAAAAAAGAACTTGATTTTGAATTGCAAAAAAAGATAGATGCGCTAATAAAAAAAAGCATTCAATTTGCATTTGCAAATTATCCTTCATTAAACGATTATATACGAACAAATGCACAGGAGATGAGTGAGGATGTAATGCGCCAGCATATTGATTTGTATGTAAATGAATATTCGTTGGACTTGGGCGACACTGGCAGACAAGCTATTCACAGGCTTTTGAAAATTCATGAAAAACTCAATCGTTCAACTACAGATTTCATGAAAACTATATTTTTGAATCAACAAGAAAAATAACATTTTTTTTCTACCACAGCTTTTTTAAAATCGCTGATTCCCTCTCATTCAATTCATCGCAAGACAGATAGTGACCACCTATTTTTTTAACGCCTTCCCATACACTTCAAGGCACCTTTTTCTGGCTTCTTCATGAACCACAATTGGTGTTGGGTAGGTAAATTCCTGGAATTCGGGCACCCATTTTTTTATATACTCAAGTTTGGGGTCAAACTTTTGTGTTTGTAAATATGGATTGAATATTCTGAAATAAGGGGCGGCGTCACAACCGCTTCCTGACGCCCACTGCCATCCGCCATTGTTGGCAGCCAAATCAAAATCCAACAATTTTTGCGCAAAATATGCTTCCCCTAATCTCCAGTCAAGCAATAAATGTTTTGAAAGAAAGGAAGCAACAATCATGCGCACCCGGTTATGCATAAAACCCGTTTCGTTTAATTCACGCATACCGGCATCTACGATTGGATAGCCGGTTTGACCGGTACACCAACTTTCAAACTCACCTTCATCGTTTCGCCATTCAATTGCATCATATTCCCGCTTAAATGCTTTACCATGACCGATATGAGGGAAATGCCAAAGTATCATGTGGTAAAAATCCCTCCAAATTAATTCATTCAAATAAGTCGCAGAAAGGGCCATGCTTTTGGAGGCCATTTCCCTGATACTGATAGTTCCAAAACGCAGATGCAAACCCAGCCGGGAGGTTCCGTTTATCGCCGGATAATTTCTTTGATCTGCATATTTTTTAACCAGTTCTTCATTTAATAACCTGGAAGGAAATGGTTTATCGACTTCTTTAAACCCCATATCATGTAACACGGGAATTTCAAAGGCCGGTTGCTTATAAAAACTGGTAAAGTGTTTTTCAGTTGGATAAGCTTTTAGGTGGTAATTGGTTAACACAGCTTTCCATTTCCGGCTATAAGGGGTGAAGACAGTATAAGGTTTACCATCATCTTTTAACACCTCATCCTTTTCCAACACTACCTGGTCTTTAAATGTTGAAAAAAGAATATTGCTAGATGCTAACAATTCTTTGATAAGTGATTCTCTTTCCAATGCATAAGGCTCATAATCATGATTGGTAAAAACCTGCCCGATTTCATATTTTGAAATCAGTGTAGTAAACATTTCCAAAGGTGTTCCATAAAACACTACCAATGAGGAGCCTATTTTTACTAATTCCTGCTGCATTTCTTCTAATGTCGCATGAATAAATTCAACCCTTCTGTCTGATTTATCCTCCAACCTATCGAGTATAATTTTATCAAAAACAAAAACAGGAATGACCGGGTTACCGGATTTTAAAGCGTGAAACAGGGCGGCATTATCGTGCATACGAAGATCTCTACGAAACCACATTACATTAACTTTTTCCATGTTGCTTATTTAATCATTTCATACCCGAATTGGATACTGGCCGGGTGCTACGATATAAAACAGTTGAATTATGAAATGGTTGGAAGAAAGGAAGAAAACATTTTTTGCGTAGCAAGGTTCCCATAGATTGAGTCACCTATCCGCTGCACCCACCTTAGATTATAAATACTGTTTGTCAAAAAAACTTCGTCGGCAGTCAATAACGTTTCCGTATTAATATCTTTTTCAACCAATTCGTGGTTTGTATTTAACAGGTGCCTGATTACTGACTTTCGCATTATTCCCGCTACACATCCTTCGCTTAAAGAAGGTGTATAAACCACCTTATCTTTAATAATAAATATGTTTGCAATAGTGGTATCGCAAATTCTTCCATGTGTGTTTAAGAGAATAGCATCATTCCATTTTTCTTTTTTTGCGGCTAGTGCGGCCATTACATAGGGCAGGTAATTATTATGCTTCAGGTTACTTAAGATATCACAACTTTTTTTTGCATCTTCATAGATACCCATCACCAGGCCATTACTATTCCATTCACCATTGCCTTCCGGAAGAAGCCATGATTGAATAATAAAATTTGGAACATGGTTTTTAGCATCATACAATCCTCCATCTCCCCGAAAAACATTTAGCCTGATCCTGGCAGCGGCCTGGTGTTTATTTTTATTTGCGAGCAGACCTATTTCCTTCTGCAACTTACCCGCAGAAAAATGTTTGGGTATATCAAATTGCAATACATTCAAGCCTTTCCACAGCCGGGCAAAATGCTCATCCTCAAAAATAATTTTGCCACTTTTCATTTTCATCGTCTCAAACAACCCGTCTCCATATCGAAGGCCACGGTTATCAGCACCTACTACAGGGCTGCCCCCGGGAAACATTTTCCCATTGAAATTAAAATAATCCATAGCGCAAAGTTAGCCTGGTGAAAATCAATTTAAGATGTATTTGTTGTAAGCCTTCCTGTAATTACGATGTTAGTATGCATCATTTATATTATCACCTCTTTTTACCCCCTACCTACATTGAATAAAACATTATTAAATAGCCATCAACAAAGGCTAAGTGGTAAGTGTTCATTGCTATCCCAGACCCGTATTTTTCGCATTTAAGCCCAGCCGATTTTTCGGCAATGGTATAAGGTTAAATAAAAAAGCCCCACCTATTGGTGAGACTTAATTTTCATCATAGTTTTAGAGAATATGCTAATACTAATTATATAAACAAATTACATTTCATCATTTAAAATATTGTTTTTAACAGCGTACATTATCAGACCTGCTGTACTTTTAGCCCCGGTCTTTACTTTTAATTTATCCCGGATTGCTTCTACAGTACGGGGACTCAGATCAACAAGATCAGCAATTTCCTTCGTACTTTTTTCTTCACACATTAATTTCAGGATCAACATCTCTTTGTCATTCAAATTTGCTTCCTGGGGCGCAAATTTTTGAGGCATTACATTGTTGCGTTGCTTTAAATTAGTAAGTAACGCTTTGTTGGTCAGAGAATTAAAATAATACTCCTGTTCAAAACAGGTTTTAATAGCCTCGTAAATAATCTCACTATCGCTGGTTTTGCTCAAGTAACTATTAGCCCCTAACTCCATTAGCTTGGTAATCATGCTATGATCGTCCATCATAGTAAGCATTATTACTTTTATATTGGGCCAATTCTTCTTTATTTCCGGCAATGCACCAATACCGTCCATCACAGGCATTTGGATATCAAGTAAAATTACGTCCGGATGAATCATTTTAAGCATGTTCAACAAATGCATGCCGTTATCAGCCTCTGCAATTACTTTCACATCCTTTTTGGTGCTGAGGGCTGTTTTAACACCTGCCCTATATAATACATGGTCGTCTGCAATCAAGACTTTTATAGGGTTTAAATATGGTTCTTTTACTGACATAAAAAAAATTTGGTTAAATCAGAGGAAATTCACTAAGATATAAAACGCAAGTTCGGCTATTTTATTTAATATATATGAGGATATTTACCTGTTGTTTGGAATAGGAAAAATACGAGATACTTAGGAATAAATACGGACAATAAGCAATCGCTAACAGCAAGTCCTGGATTTTTACTTTTATTTTAAACAGATACGAACTAAAGAACCTTATCTGAGTCATTGAATTAATATTGACGAAAAAATTAAAATAATTTGGAAAATATTTTTATTCTACTAATAAGATTTCTATATTTATAATTCATACCTGAGATCCTTTACCTAGCCTTTATAAATATAGACCATTAATTAAGATGGTGTTTTTTGTAAATTTGGTCCACCTTCCGGTCAATTTTTTGATCCCAGGGGAACCAATAAAATTTCATTTATTAGAATAATGTTGAATCCTTTTCGCTAATCGCTACATGAGACTATCGTTATATGAAATATTTTTGTTTTTCCAATGGGGATGTATGGTAGCATCCTCAATATTTTCATTAACATTGATTGGAAATAAACGTATACCGAAGTATATGGGTAAATTTTATTGGTATTCAATTATTGTCGCATCGGTTAGTGTTTATACCTTTTTATATAGATATTTCAATGTAACCAATAAATATGTATCTGGCGTTCTTCATGGTTTTTTGTTACTTTTTCATTTTATTTTTTTAAGTCTTTTTATTTATAGCGTTTTGCCAAATAAAAACATATCTAGGTTTATAAAATTTCTGTTCTTTCTAT
>JBBQTL010000153.1:0-14456 GCA_038213285.1 Chitinophagales bacterium | reverse complement strand
TATACAGCGTAATTGGTTTTGTGGTATTGGGCTCTGTGGCAATCGGTTATTTTTTTATAACTCAAATAATTATTTACCTGCTTCAGCCCTTACTGCCAAAAAATATAATGGTCTTGCTGTTGGTGGTAACGATCATTGGGTTGCTGATATTGACAATACGGATCAATGAACAGGATGCAATATTTGAATTATACCTGCTGATATGGCTATTGATATATCTTTTATTGCTGAATACTAAATACCTCTTTTTACTGGCTTCAGAAATTATCTCGTCCCGTTTAATCTTTTGGCTATTCTACTTTTCCATATCAATCGCTTTTATAATATTGGTTGAAAATAGCAATAAGGAAATCGATCAGCGAAAGCATTTTGCAGCAGCATTGGCTATTAAGGCAGATCCATCCAGCGAAAGGTTGATGAATACTGTTTTAACCGATTTCAGGAGTGAGGCCCTTGCCCCTGTTTTTGATAAATTCAAACAGCAAAGCTCCAACAAGTTATTAAAGGATAGCTTATTGAATGATAATTTTACGGGATATCTCAATAAATATGATACCAGGATATTTACTTTTGACGCGGATGAAAACGCTTTGTTCAATGCAGACTCTTCTTCGTTTACTATGCTAACTACTATCCTGAAAACACAAGGTAAGCCTACCAAAATTCAGGATCTTTATTATTACGATGTTTCTTATGACCGGTTTAACTATATCAGTAAAAAGGATATTTCAGATGCGGAAGGAAAGTTACTGGGGTATGTATTTATTTTGGCCAGTCCCAAAACTTATAAGGCGGATGCTTTGTACCCTGAATTATTTTTAAAAGGCTATGACAAATCGATCGAGAATTCCCCGGTTTATTCTTATGCTGTTTATAGTAAACTAAAACTGGTTGCAAGTCACAATGAATATGCATTTCCCCTGCTACTATCTTCGGCGCAGGTGCCACAAACTGAATTTAAATCAATAGGAAAACAGGGTTATGATGAACTTTGGCACAAAGCCGGAGTGGATAAAGTAGTGGTGATTGTAAAAAAAGATAATTTTTATTTAGAAGCCATCACCTTGTTCTCTTACCTGTTTTGTGCATTCCTGTTTGTTACCGCTTTTTTTTGGGCGCTTAATGCGATTATACGTTCACGGTTGCGGTGGCGTGAACTGAGAAGATATTGGCAAATGAGCATTAGGAACCAGGTGCATAGCACGATAATTTTCATCAGCCTTACCTCGTTTATTATAGTAGGACTTGCTACCATATTGTTTTTTATTGACCGGTATAATAATACTAACCGCGAAAAATTAAGCAGTATCATAAGGGTAATGCAAAATGAGGTACGCAATTCATTGTCCGATCTCATTGTTTTTGATGATGTGATAAAGGTATATGATGAAGGCTTTAGTGGAGAACTGGATAAAACCATTGCGAAAATATCTGAAGTACATGCAGTGGATATTAACCTCTACGATTTAGAAGGTACGCTGAGGGCCTCTTCACTGCCACTGCCTTATAACAAAGGAATTGTAAGTAATAAGATGGACCCCATAGCATATTACCATCTGAATCATTTAAAGGAAATTCAATTTTTTAAGGAAGAAACAATTGGTTCCCTGCAATTTCTAAGTAACTATGTGCCTGTGATAGATGAGGCAGGAAGGGAATATGCCTATCTGAATATCCCGTATTTTACGTCACAGACAAAATTACGCCAGGAGATATCCAACTTTTTAGTAGCCATCATCAACCTGAATGCATTTATATTTCTGATAGCAGGCATCGTAGCATTCTTTATCACCAACCGGATTACAAGGTCTTTTTCATTTATCAGTAATAAGATGAAGGCGGTAAATATCGGGCAAATGAATGAGGCGATCGTATGGAACAGACGGGATGAAATAGGGGAGTTGGTAAAGGAGTATAATAAGATGGTGGCAAAGCTGGATAATAGCGCGGCGGCATTGGCAAAAAGTGAAAGGGAAGGGGCATGGCGTGAAATGGCAAGACAGGTAGCACACGAAATAAAAAACCCGCTTACCCCAATGAAATTGAGTTTACAGTATTTGCAGCGGGCCATTGATAGCAATACCGGCAATGTATATGAGTTAACGAAAAGTGTAGCCCGCACACTGGTTGAACAAATAGATCACCTGAGCCAGATTGCAGGTGAGTTTTCACAGTTTGCCAATATTGGCAATCCCAGGAATGAGATTTTCGATCTGAATGAGACATTGAAACTGTTAACACAGTTGCATACAATAGAAGACAACCTGGAACTTACCTGGAAGCCTGTAAAGGAGAGTGTAATGATTGACGCAGACCGTACGCATATCAATCGGCTGTTTACCAACCTTATTCAAAATGCGTTGCAAGCCATACCAGATGGAGCAAGGGCAAATATCGTAATGGAAGAAGTGGTGTTAGAAAACCGCGTGCTTGTAACCATTCAGGATAATGGATCTGGCATACCCGAGGAAGTGAGGCCAAAAATATTTACGCCTAATTTTACTACTAAAACCTCCGGCACCGGGCTTGGACTGGCCATGTGTAAAGGAATCGTAGAAGAAAGTAAAGGTAATATCTGGTTTCAAACCACGATGGGCAAGGGTACTACTTTCTATGTAGAATTGCCATTGGTACAGTATTAAATGTTCTTCGCAAGTTTCCTGTTCAATAAATATGCTTCCAATTCCTGTAAGCCAAAACTACTGAGGTTTTTTTCTTTGGTAAGCATTGCTTTTTGCCCCGCCAGCACACCATACCGGATATCATCAAACCCTTCCGGTGAATGAGCATCCGGATTTATCGAAATCAATACATTTTTCTCAAGCGCATAGTCTATATGCCGCCAATCAATGTCAAGCCTGCTTGGGTTAGCATTCAATTCTATAACTACCTGGTTGGCTACACAAGCATCTACAATTCGTGTATGATCCACCGGGTAGCCTTTCCGGCTCAATAACAATCGGCCGGTCAGATGTCCTAAAATGGTTGTATATGGGTTTTCAATGGCTTTCATCAGCCGCAGCATTGCTTTTTCTTCACTCATTTTTAAATTAGAATGCACAGAAGCGATCACCAGATCGAAAGTAGCTAATATTTCATCGCTGTAATCCAGGTTGCCATCGTTTAGAATATCGCTTTCAATACTTTTGAAAATTTTAAACGGGGCCAATTGAGTATTTAACTCATCAATATAGCGATGCTGTTCTTTTATCCTTCCTGGTTCAAGCCCGTTTGCATAAAATGCACTTTTGCTATGATCACTGATTACCAGGTATTCAAATCCTTTAGCAATGGCATTTTTTGCCATCTCCTCAATGGTGTTGCTGCCGTCACTCCAATTACTATGTGAGTGTATTATTCCTTTAATATCATCCACCCGTAAAAGTGGCGGCAATGCATTTAATTTTGCCATGTCAATTACACCAGATTTCTCTCTTTGGCCCAATGGTATAAACTGTAATCCGGCCTGTGTAAAAATCGCCTCTTCGTTGTTACAATTTGCGTAATTAAAAGAAGGATATTGTTGCGAAAAAGATGAGGCAAATTCTGCCGAACATTCTTTCATAAATACCTGCTCCATCATTGGCTTGTTATCACAACTGTATATACGAAATTTTAACCCCACCGATGCCCTGTAGAGAAGATCAAATGCATTCTTTTCTAACAGTTCAAAATCTGTTACCCCGGATAATGTTTGTTCTATGTTGAGCATAGAATCATCAATTACAATCTCCAGTTCATTCACAATTTCCAATTGTCTTTTATACGCCCCGGTAAAGGCAAATTTATTTTCGGAAAATAATTTTATAAAAAAACTTTTTATGCCTTTAATCATCGAATCTATTTGAGAAAATAAGAAACTCCCTTTGCTCTTCAAATAAAATTCAATTGTTTCAATTACGTTTTGCTGTGTTTTTTCTCCGAAGCCTTTGTATAATTTTAAACGATTTTCTTTACAGGCGTATAATAATTCTCCGATACTTTCTATCTCCATTTCTTTCCAGATGGTGGATATTTTTTTTGGACCGATGCCTTTTATATTGAGCATTTCCATAACCCCCGGCGGTGTTTTTCCAATCATTTCATCCAGTACTTTTAACGAACCGGTAGTTAATAATTCAATCACTTTTTTTCCGGTTGATTCACCGATGCCTTTTATTCCGAACAATTTTTCAACAGGAGTTTCGCTTAACTGCATGGGCAGCTTTTCAATATTGAACGCAGCAATTGCATACGACTTTGCCTTAAAACTATTCTCATTGTGTATGTCCATCAATTTGGCTAAAAGTGAGAAGGAGTCTGCTATCTGGTAATTGTCCATACCCAAATGTAAAAGGATTTTATAGAAAATCGAATGTTATTTTAAAAGAAGAAGCGATAAAACTATCACCTGATAAAAAGCAGGGAGCTAATATTTTTAGGATACAGTAAAAATAAAAAGTCCCGGCGTGAGCCAGGACTTTCGTATTAGTTTCGCTTTCAAAAAAGCAAAGCCTACTTCTTTTTTGGAGCAGCTTTTTTTGCAGGAGCAGCTTTCTTTGCAGGAGCAGCTTTTTTTGCAGGAGCAGCTTTTTTAACTGGAGCAGCTTTCTTTGCAGGAGCAGCTTTTTTTGCTGGTGCAGCTTTCTTTGCAGGAGCAGCCTTCTTAGCTGGTGCAGCTTTTTTTGCGGCTTTTTTTGCAGTTGCCATGTTCTTTAAAATTTAATTGGTTAGTAAATAATACTTAAAAGTAAAAATATTTCTTTACCTGCCAAAAAAAACTTTAATACTTAAGCAGTTACGTCAACAGCATTCACTGAAATATAACTCTTATCGCCTCTTCCTTTTTTGAATTCTACCAGTCCATCAGTCAATGCAAAGATGGTAAAGTCTTTACCAAGACCAACATTTTTACCGGGATGATAAACAGTTCCGCGTTGACGAACAATTATATTTCCTGCAATGGCTGGTTGACCACCATATATCTTTACACCTAATCTTTTGCTTTGCGAATCGCGGCCATTTTTTACCGAGCCTTCACCTTTTTTATGCGCCATTTTAAATTGTTTTTATTGTTTCAAATTTTGATAAAAAATGAAGAAAATTTTTGCGCAAAACGGCTAGTTTAATCTGCCAAATTTACGCCACCCATTACTTCAATTTCTATCCGGAATTAATATCGTAATATCAATTAGATATCTTAATATTTCCACTCAAAAATATTAAGCGATTTCAGTCACCTGAATTTTGGTATAATGCGTACGATGTCCGTGTTTTTTACGGAAACCTTTTCTTCTTTTCATCTTAAAGGCAATTACTTTATCGCCTTGTACAAGGTCAGTAAGAATTTCAGCTTTAACGATCGCTTTTACGGCGGTACCAATAGAAAGAGTTCCTTCGTTGTCTGTCATCAGAACTTCTGAAAACTCAACTTTATCACCACTTTTACCATCAATATGAGGCACGTACAAGCTATCGCCTGCTTTCACTTTAAACTGTTGACCTGCTATTTTTACTACTGCTAACATATAACCAAAATTTAGGACGGCAAAGGTAGGGGAATTCAATTTAAATTGGTTAATTTATAAGCAGGATTTTTAAGAAAGGCGACCGGTAATTGCATTTATGATCTTTTTTCAGTACAAATTTGAATCAAAACAGCAGGGAAAATAGGAAAATTTTATCCTTGTGGGGTTAATAGTTAAAGAGATTATATTCGCTTTTGATTATGAAATATTTACTTTTTCCAATACAGGCGCTTTTTTCGGTGTATGGTTTTATGCTTTTTATCCTTGTAATGCTGGTGTTATTTCCATTTGTTTTAATAGCTTCTTTATTTGGCAAAATAAGGGGCGGAAACATTATTTATATCATTTGCCAGGCGTGGGCAGATGGCATGATGTTATTTTGGGGTATCCGGCACAGTAATATTTTTGAAGTGCCACATGATAGTAATAAGCAATATGTTTTTATATTCAATCATATTTCATACATGGACATTCCCATCATTATGAAAGCGGTTCGAAAGCAACATTTCAGGATATTGGGAAAGGCAGAGATGGCGAAAATTCCGGTGTTTGGTTTTTTTTATAGAAACGCTGTAGTAATGGTTGACAGAAGCAGCGCTGAAAAAAGAGCAAGGAGCGTTCAAAAATTAAAAGCAGTTATACGAAAAGGTATTTCCGTGGTAATTGCCCCTGAGGGCACATTTAATATAACGACTAACCCGTTGAAGGATTTTTACGATGGGGCTTTTAAAATTGCAATTGAAACACAAACAGCCATCAAACCAATTTTATTTTTAGATACCTACGACCGGTTGAATCACAAAAGTATTTTTTCACTAACGCCAGGTAAATCCAGGGCAATATACCTCCAGGAGATAAGTGTAGATGGGTTAACCGGAAAAGATGTAACTATGTTGAAAGAAAAAGTGTATAATCTAATGGATCATAAGTTGAGGGAGTATAAAGCAAGTTGGATAAAATAACGAGTTTAAACATCTTCCAAATGATACCCGATTCAGGAGTTATAGAAACGAAGTTCAAAATATAGGTAATGAAATGTAAGGTAGTAGTATCAATGAAAATATATTGAATGAGTGATCAAAATCAAATACCCCTTTTCAACAGTGCCCCGGTTATTCCGAAAGATACTGCTCATCCTGGGACCACTCCTTTAATAGCTGCTGGTTATGCCACAGTAATTCTCCCACTGGCATTGCCCACAACTTATACCTATGCTGTTCCTGAAGTTTTTATCAATAGATTAAAGCCAGGCTGTAGGGTAGAAGTAATATTGGGCAAGAATAAAAGATATGCTGGCATTGTTAAATCAGTCAATAACGAAGCTCCGCCCTATCAAACAAAAGATATCCTGAATATTCTGGATGATGATCCATTGCTTTACCTGGAACAATTGACATTGTGGAGCTGGATGAGTGAATATTATATGTGTAGCGAAGGCGAAGTGATGGCGGCGGCTTTACCCGCACATTTTAAATTAAGCAGTGAAACGATTTTGTTGTTCAATGAAGAGTATGGGGATGACTTTACCGGGCTTGATAATGATGAGTATGTAGTTGCGGAAGCGTTGCTGATTAAAAAGCAATTGAATTTAACGGAGGTACAACAGGTGCTGGATATAACACATGTGTACCCCGTAATAAAAAAGCTGATCGATAAAAAGGTTTGTATCGTTTGGGAAGCTTTGAGCGAACGGTATAAAACAAAAATGGAAAATTTTATTATTCTGCATCCCAAATACAATAATGAAAAGGAATTGGGTGAGTTGTTGAATAACTGGACGAAAGCGCCAAAGCAGATGGAACTGCTGTTGAGTTACCTGCATTTGATCAAAACAGAAGGAGATGTAACCCAGTCTGCACTCTTAAAGAAATCAGGAGCATCGGTTGCACAGTTAAACGGGCTTGCAGAAAAGCAAATTATAAAAATTGAAAAGCGAAGTGTTGACAGGATTAAATCGATGCCCAAATCTATTGAGCTTAATTTTGAATTAAGTACTGCACAACGGGTAGCATTACAACAGGTAGAGCAATGCTTTACCGAAAAGAATGTTTGTTTATTGCATGGAGTAACCAGCAGTGGTAAAACACAATTATATATCAAATTGATTGAAGCATATTACCAGCAGGGGAAACAGGTGTTATATCTTTTGCCTGAAATAGCGCTGACCGCTCAAATGATTCGACGGTTGCAATTGCATTTTGGTGGTAATATCGCCATCTATCATTCTAAGTTTAATAACAACGAAAGGGTAGAACTTTGGAATAAAATTAAAACAGGTGAAATCAGGATTGTGTTGGGGGCCCGCAGTGCATTGTTTCTGCCCTTTAAAGACCTGGGGCTGATAGTGGTAGACGAAGAGCATGATTCATCCTTTAAGCAACAAGATCCTGCTCCCAGGTACAATGCAAGAGATGCTGCTGTTTACTACGCTTCCTTGTTTAATGCAAAAGTGCTAATGGGTAGCGCCACACCTTCTATTGAAACTTATTTTAATGCGCAAAAAGGTAAATATGGCTTAGTAGAATTAAACGAACGTTTTGGAGGAATTCATTTACCCACCATCGAGATAATTGATACCCGCAAAGTAGCGCAGAAAGGAAAAGTGATGCTCTCACCACAATTAAAGGAAGCCATACAAGCAACCGTTGAAAATGGCAGGCAGGTAATCCTTTTTCAAAACAGGAGGGGTTATTCACCTTACTTGATATGTGGCACCTGCGGATATCTTCCACAATGCAAGAACTGCGATGTTACGTTAACCCTACATAAATATTCCAATAAGCTTCATTGCCATTATTGCGGTACTACTTATCCAAAAATAACGGAATGCCCTGCCTGCGGTACGGTGAACTGGATGGAGAAAAATTTTGGTACCGAGAAGATAGAGGAAATGATTGAACAGGAATTTCCAAAATTAAAAGTGGCAAGGATGGATGTGGATTCTGTAAGAGGTAAATCGGCTCATGATAACCTGATTAAGCTATTTGAGCAACAGCGGATAGACGTACTGGTGGGAACACAAATGGTAGTAAAGGGGCTTGATTTTGAGAAGGTAAGTTTGGTAGGGATCCTGGATGCTGATGGTTTATTGAGTTTTGCTGATTTCAGGGTAAATGAACGGGCATTTCAACTGATGGAGCAGGTAAGTGGCAGGGCGGGAAGAAAAGATGAGCAAGGCAAAGTATTGATACAGGCCACACAGGTAAATCATCCCATATTAAAATTTGTAGAGCAGCATGATTATAAAAAAATGTATGAGTTTGAAATAAACAACCGGCAGCAATTTTTTTATCCGCCATTTAGCCGGGTTATTGAAATTACATTAAAGCATAAGGTAAAAGAAGCAGTGGAGGAGGCGGCTAATAAATTGGGGCTTGCATTGCAAAAAGATTTAAACAATTTTGTAGTTGGCCCCGCTGCACCGGTGGTGGCAAGGGTTCGCAATCAATACCTGATGGAGTTATTGATTAAGTTGCCTTTAGATATGAAAATGATCAGGCAATACAAGCAGGTAATCAGGAACCAGTTTAACTTAATACAGGCTGAAAAACAATTTAAAAGTGTAGTGATGATTGCGGACGTAGATTCCAATTAATTAGCTAATTAGCTGATGTGCTAATGTGCTGATTTTTTCGAACTTTTAAACTCTGCTGAAAAACAAAATTAACATCGTTAAAGGACTATGCAGCGAAAGCAGGGATCTTTGGAAGCGGGAGGTGATAATTTCAAAAATCAATAGCAAAAAGATCTGCCGTTTAATGAACGGATTATTTAATTACCAAATCAGCACATTATCAAATCAGCAAATAGTCCTCATGATCGAAGAAAATTTCTCCCTCAAAAAATATAACACATTTGGCATTGATGCTACGGCCCGTTATTTTTCAACCTTTACCAATCTGGATGAATTAAATAAGCTGCTTCAATTTAACCAACCATCAACCATCAACCATCAACCATCCACCTTAATCCTTGGTGGTGGCAGCAATATTTTATTTACCAAAAACTTCGATGGGCTTGTTTTAAAAAATGATATACAAGGTATTGAAAAAATTAAAGAGGATGACGATCATGTGTATGTAAAAGCCGGGGCAGGCGTAAACTGGCACCAGTTGGTTGTTCATTGCATCAATAATAATTGGGCCGGTATGGAAAACCTGTCCCTTATTCCTGGCAATACCGGTGCATCACCGATGCAGAATATCGGGGCTTATGGGGTAGAGATAAAAGATGTGTTTTTTGAACTGGAAGCCTTTCATTTAGAAGAAAAGAAAATAGCAACGTTCAATTTAAAAGATTGCGAATTTGGTTACAGGGAAAGTGTTTTTAAACGCAGGTCCAAAAATGAATTCGTTATTGCAAATGTAACTTACCGGCTCAATAAAAAACCGGTATTCAACACATCTTATGGAGCTATTGAGGAGGAGTTGGAAGCAATGGGGGTAACTGAATTAACCATACAGGCCATATCGCAGGCCGTTATTAATATACGACGAAGCAAACTTCCAGATCCGGCTGAAATTGGTAATGCAGGTAGTTTTTTTAAAAATCCTGAAACTGGAAAGGAAAAGTTTGAACTACTTAAAAACGACTTCCCGAAAATAGTGGGCTACCAACTTCCCAATGGCAGTATTAAGCTAGCTGCAGGCTGGTTGATCGAGCAATGCGGATGGAAAGGATATCGTAAAGGAGATGCCGGCTGTCATGCGAGACAGGCGTTGGTTTTGGTAAATTATGGCAATGCAAAAGGAGATGAAGTCCTGGATTTAAGTGAAGAAATTATATCCAGTGTGAAAAACAAGTTCGATGTACAATTAGAGAAAGAAGTTAATATTATTTAACAACTTTAATATGCAGCACTATGCGGTGCATGAATATCTTATGCTAAAAATCATAGTATGAAAAAGAAGTCTCTTATAAGTTTAACAATTGCATTATTATTTTTATCTAAATTCATAAATGCTCAAACTGCGGCAAAATCAGTTTATTTTGAATTGGGCGGTGCAGGTTTAGCTTCTGTAAATTATGATATGCGTTTCCAAAAGAAGGATGATGGATTGGGATTTAAAGTAGGGGTAGGTGGGTTTGATGTAGATGGAACACAAGCATTATTTATACCGGTTGGTTTCAATTATTTACTTGGAAAAGATCAAAGAAACTATTTTGAAATTGGCCTTGGGGTTACGTTTGTTTCAATAAACGAGGATTATTTTTATAGTCAGGACAGGTTTTCAACAACATTTGGCCATGCTTTTTTCGGTTATCGCTTACAACCTAAAAATGGCGGATTTCTATTCAGAGCGGGCATAACGCCTATTTTTAATAAAGATGGATTTGTGCCATATTGGGCTGGGGTATCTTTTGGTTACAAATTTTAATGACGATATAGAATAAAGTTTATACCATTTAAAATGGTGTAAACTTTATTTGAACCTGTTTCTAATTAAAATCGCTGTCATTAAAATCTTCTTCAGTAAACGACTGGGCTCCCATATTGAGCATACTGCCCATCAGGTCTTTAAATTCAATCTTTCCATCCAAAACTTTTTTACTGATTAGCGAGAATGCGGCCAGGCCATGTAAAACAAATTCCATCAGCAACGCATTTTCTTTGTCATTGGCTGCTTTGTAATATTTTTTTACTACCGCATGCAATCCATCTACTTTATACAATAACTGTATTTTGTCTGCATCCTTTGTTTCAAAAAATACATCGAGATGGTTACCGCTATCAAACCAACGGGTAATGGATTTATATGGATTGTCATCAACGGATGCTTCTTTGCTTTTTTTCTTTTTCAGCGTATCAGGGTTGGGAAAGTATTGGGTGAATATAGTGCGGGTAGCTTTTTCCAATAAGTTAAATGCTACCTGGTAAGGGCCTTCCTGCTCGCCTTCGTACACAAGTTCTATTTTACCGGTAATGGATGGAATGATGCCTACTAAATCACTGATCCATACCTGTGTTTGTTTTTCATCATTAATGATGGCCCTTCTTTCTGCAGCGCTAACAGCATTTTCGTATGCTGCGATGGTAAGCCTTGCGCTTACTCCACTTTTTTTATCTACAAATTCACTACCCCTGGCTTCAAATGAAACCTGTTCTATCAGGCGTTTCACTAAATCGCTCACATCTACCCGTTTCAACTGCTCTTCGTAAATATTGGCTTCCTGTTCAGTAATAGCCAGTGAAGTTTCAATTGATTTGGGATAATGTGTCAATATCTGGCTCTCTATCCGGTCTTTTAAAGGAGTTACAATACTTCCCCTGTTGGTATAATCTTCCGGGTTGGCGGTAAAAACAAACATCACATCCAAGGGTAAACGTAGTTTAAAACCCCTTATCTGTAAATCCCCTTCTTCCAGAATATTAAATAATGATACCTGTATCCTGGCCTGCAGATCAGGTAATTCATTAATAACGAAAATACTTCGGTTACTTCGGGGAATGATGCCGTAATGTAATACTCTTTCATCCGCAAAACTTAATTTTAAATTTGCTGCTTTAATAGGATCAATATCACCAATCAGATCGGCCACACTAACATCAGGAGTTGCCAGTTTTTCGCCATATCGTTGGCTGCGGTGGAGCCAACTGATAGGTGTTTCGTCTCCATGTTGTTCAATAAGGTCAATCGCATATCTTGATATGGGGTGCAGCGGGTCATCGTTTATTTCACTGCCTGCTACTACGGGAATATATTCATCCAGCAATTGAGTCATTTGCCTTGCCATCCTGGTTTTTGCCTGTCCACGCAAACCTAAAAACAAAATGTTATGGCGTGATAACAATGCCCTTTCGGTATCCGGTATCACCGAATCTTCATAACCCAGTATCCCGGGAAAGGCATTTTCCTTTGCCTTTATTTTTTTAATCAGGTTTTCACGGATCTCGTCTTTGATTGACCTGGAAGTGTAGCCTTGTTTTTTTAGTTCGCCTAATGTGCTTGCTTTTTGAATCATTATTTTGTTTTAAGTTTTAATCTATCTTTTAAGTCTCCCGGGTTTCTTCTTCCATCAATAATGGCATGTATATGTATTGAATCTAGTGTTATTTCATAAATAATAAGATAATCCCTTACAATTTTAACTCTTACATTTTCTTTAATTGTGAGATGACCAATGCCGGGATTCTTCGAAATGAAATTAATCGCTTCCTTAAATAGCAGATTAAGTTTTTTACTGTAGTTATTTGATTTATTTCTGGTTACCCAATATTTAAGTATTTCAGTCTTATTCGACTTCGCATTCGCAGACCAGATTATTTTTCGAGCCATTCGTCTATGTCTGTATTTACTTCATCATTGGAAAAACATTTCCCTTCTTTTATTTGCTGTTGTGATTGATCAATTGCCGCCCGCTGGCTATCAGACAATTCATAGAATGTGCCTACTTCTTCGTTTATACCAATAAAGTTGTAAATATCTTCAAGTAAAGTAGCGTCGTTGGTTTCACTTATTTTCTCAATTATTTTCTTTTGTAACTCAGCCACTGACATAATGATAAATTTTATTGTAGTAAGATAATCATGTTTCTCCAAATCATTAATACACCGTCTTCCGTTTCCCGCTTTCAAAATCTTTGAATATAAATGCACCCAGCCTGTCCAGTGATGCAAAAAAAGCCTTCCCATTATTAGTTTCTGTAAATTCAGTCACAAATTTTTGCAGGTAAGGGTCGCTTGCTATCATGAATGTGGTGATTGGGATTTTCAATTTTTTGCATTGTGTAGCCAGGCTCATACAACGATTCAATATTTTTCTATCCACACCAAAACTGTTTTTATAATATCGTTTACCTACTTTCAGGCAAGTAGGTTTACCATCGGTGATCATAAAAATTTGTTTATTTGGGTTTCTTCTTTTTCGGAGCAGGTCCATTGCAAGTTCCAGCCCGGCAACTGTATTGGTATGATATGGCCCTACCTGCAAATAAGGCAAATCTTTTATTTCAATCGTCCAGGCATCGTTACCAAATACCACTATATCCAACGTGTCTTTTGGGTACTTTGTTTGTATCAGCTCACTTAAAGCCATCGCCACTTTTTTGGCGGGTGTAATCCTGTCTTCGCCGTATAAGATCATGGAGTGGCTGATGTCAATCATCAATACCGTAGAGGTTTGCGATTTAAAATCAGTTTCCCTGATTTCCAGGTCATCTTCGTGCAGCCTAAAACTATCCACACCATGATTGATCTGTGCATTGCGGATGGAAGAAGTGAAATCAATTTGTTCCAGTGTATCACCAAATTGGAACGGTCTGGTTTCGGGGTTTATTTCATCACCCCCGCCCGGTTTAAACGTATTGTGGTTACCTTGTTTTGTCTTCTTTAATTTTCCGAAAATTTCTTCCAGACTTTTTTTGCGGATGCCCTGCTCTGTTTTGGGCGTAATGCTGATTTCACCATTTTTACCTTTTTCATCAATGTATCCTTTCTCTTTTAAATCCTCATAAAAATCACCCATGCCATAATCATTCTGGCCGAGGTTGTATTCTTTATCCAGTTCATTCAACCACTGCATTGCCTCGCCCACATCGCCATTGGTATAGGTAAGCAGTTGCATAAAAATATCCAGTAGTTGTTCAAAACGGGACTTGGCATTTTGCGATGGATCAAATTTGGCGAAGTTGTATCCTTTCATACAAATGATAACCGTTCTCCGCCAACCTGCTACCAGGGCTCATCAATATTGGTGGCCGTTGGCAGGTCGTCTGTCGGTTAGCTGCAATTTAATAAACATTTAATTGTAAGTATTGGTTCGTTTGTTAAATAAAAAATCCCCCTGCTTTTGGCAGGAGGATTTTCTTAGAAGCTGTTTAAAAATGATTAATTTGTTTACCATCATTAGTTTTTTATGGCATCGACATTGGCGACGCTCCGTTTAAGTTCAGTTTTTTATGGCATCATCGGCTTTCTGACTCAGTTACTCCAATTAAATTTAAACAGCT
>JBBQTL010000152.1:0-14491 GCA_038213285.1 Chitinophagales bacterium | reverse complement strand
TACACCGTTATCATCACCCGGTCTTTTTGGAAACCTAACCAGTGGCGGTACTTTATTTGTGCGCAACAGCACGGATGCCAATAGCCTGCTAATGGATGCCGGTAAAATACAGGCCATTAAAGCCAATTTGCAGTCATCCGGATCAACCGCCGGCCCGCTTTTACTAAATCCCTATGGTGGCAGCGTAGGCATTGGCACTACCGACCCCGGCCTGTATAAACTGGCGGTAAACGGCAGCGTACGGGCAAAGGAAGTGCGGATCAATACCGGCTGGGCCGATTACGTTTTTGAACCGGATTATCCATTAACGCCATTGCCCACAGTGGAAAATTTTATCAAAATAAATAAACACCTGCCGGGTATTTTGCCTGCATCGGTTATTGAAAAGGAAGGTGCTGATATCGGGCATACCCAAACAAAACTCCTCGAAAAAATTGAAGAGCTTACCCTATACATGATCGAAGCCAACAAATCCATCCTGTTGCTTCAACAAAGAATCGCCCAACTGGAAACCAAAAAATAAAAATACTACCTGCATGAAAAAGTATGTATACGTAAACCTGTTGGCTTCAACGCTATTCCTTTTGCCGGTAAAATATAAGGTTTACGGCCAGCAAATACCAGCGGAATTAAAAAGCAGGCTGTCGGGAAAGACAACGCTTAAAGCGGTAATGGCTGATATAACCGATTATTACGCCAATGTAAATACGTTCGTCAATAAAGACAGCGCCGACGATGAAAATGAATTTGAAAGCCCGATGAGTTTTTGGTACAAATGGGCACGTTACATGGCTCCCCGGCTTAATGAAAAAGGCGAGTTTGTAAATATCGAAGCGCACCTCAATGCAATCAATGATTCAATACAAAACACAACCGCAAAAAACAAGGGAATACTGGGCAATACAACCAGCCGATGGACCTTTGCCGGCCCGTTTAATATGAATTATTATGGTGGTTCTTTCCGTGGTTTGGGTAGGCTCGATTGCATCTCCTTTCACCCAACCGACCCGAATACTTTTTGGGTGGGCAGCCCGGTGGGTGGTGTGTGGAAAACTGTGGATGGAGGCGCCTCCTGGTTATGCATCAGCTTTAATTTACCCACCATGGCAGTGAGCAGCATTGCTGTTAGCCCATCCAATCCCAATATCATTTACATCCTTACCGGCGATCCCAGCGGAGGTTCTTTCAGGGGATTATATAACCGGAGGGGAAACAACGCCGGTACATTTGTTTGGAAAACTACTGACGGAGGGTATAACTGGCTTAGGTGTATAGACCTGCCCGGCGTGCCCCAATGGGGCAATCAGGTAGAGGTGCATCCAACCAATGCCAACATCCTTTATGTTGGCCACCAGGCCGGCCTTACCCGTAGTGTGGATGGCGGTGCAAGCTGGCTGCCACGGACCATCTTCAACGAAGTAACGGATGTAAAACTAAAACCAGGAACCCCGGCAACCGTATACGTGGCTACCAATAATGGGGTACAATACTCCATCGACAATGGACAGTCCTTTAATGCAAGCACGTTAACCGGTGGCGGAGCTGGCCGAAAGTTGCTGGCCACTACAGCCGCCAATCCAAATGTGTTGTACCTGCTTTGTTCGGGTGTTCCCGCTACCAATACTTTCAATGGCTTATACCGGTCAATCAACAGCGGAGTTAATTTTTCGCTCAGGAGAAACGCCCCCAATATATTTTCCGCAAATACCACCGGCATGGACGCACAGGATTTTTCCGGCTATTGCTATGCCCTTTCGGTAAACCCGGCAGATGCCAGTAACGTAATTGCGGCCGGTACCATTATATGGGGTACCACGGATGGAGGCACTACGCTTACCAATTACACCGACTATAGCGAAAATACCAGTTTACTAAGTCGGTATGTACACCCGGATATTCACGGGCTCGCCTTTAACCCACTCAATGGCGTTTTATATAGTGTAAATGATGGCGGAATCTGGCGCAGTACCAACGGGGGAATTGCCTGGGCCGATATCACCAGTAATATCCATGTGAGCACTTTTTATAGCCTGGCAGGCTTTGCCGGCAACGCCAACTTACTGGCGGGCGGCAACCAGGATAATGGGGTTAAGTACCGGAACAATGGGGTGCCTTATGCAGGTGATTTTACCCATGTGGTGGGTGGCGATGGTTTTGATGCAGCTTTTGATGCCTCTAACAGTAACCGTTGGTACGCCAGTGGCAATGCAAATATTTACCGGTTTAACCAGGGGGTGTTCGAGAAAAACATCAGTCCCTCGGGATTGACAACCGCAGGCAGTTCGCAGGTAGATTACTACCCTTCGATAGCCACCGACCCTTCCACCGCCAACAAATTATATGTTTTATACGCCAGTGGTATCCGCCGCAGTACGGATGCCGGTGAAAATTGGACAAATGTTTCGCAAGGCGTGGTAAGTGGAAACAGCGCTTCAAGTGATTTGTTAGTTTGCCCCAGTAATACCAGCCGTTTGTATGCTACTGACGGCATCAGTATCTGGCGAACCGACAATAGTGGTGGGGCATGGAGTGGCAATCTTGCCATCAACCCGGGCTTTAATACCACAGCTACCATTACTGCACTGGCAGTATGGCCTGCCAATGCAGATGTTATTTACGCAGCCGTTGGAAGTATCAATAACCCCGGCCGCAAAGTGTACTACAGTACCAATGCCGGTGCCACCTGGCAAAATATAAGTGGTACTTTGCCGGATGTGCCGGTATTGAGCATTGCAGTAGATCAGAATAATAATGCCTATATTGGCACTGACCTGGGTATATATTACCAGGCATCTTCCAGTAGCGATTGGACTCCCTATTACAATGGCCTTCCCCGCATTCCGGTTTCGGCTTTGGTAATCAACCAGGCAGCCGGACTGATAAGGGCTGCTACTTATGGGCATGGCGTATGGCAGGCCCCGCTCTTTAGCCCTTGCGATGTAAATGTTTTCCTGAGTGGCGCACAGGCCAGCAACCAGTTTTATGAAGTAAGCAATCAAATAAACAGCAACGCCAGTGTGGTTGGAGGAAGTGGAACCAATATTATTTACCGGGCCGGCAACGAAGTTGTGCTAAGTCCCGGATTTGAAGTGTATGAAACCAATACCTTCCGGGGATATATTGGCCCCTGCGAAACAGGCCCGGTGCCACTGGCTAAAATGGCACAGAAGCCCTGGTTAAGCAGTTACACTTTACCGGTTACCAATAACAGCCTCGTACCATATGGAAGTATCGCATTGTTAAACATGGGAGATAGCAGTATGAACGTGCAGTTAAACGCCGTTGATACCGGTAATTTTATCATCACACTCACTGGCACCTACGAAGACCAATGGCTTGCAAACAAGGAAATATCCGTTACCACAAAGGGTATTCAACACCAGGATATAAAAATACCATTGCTGCCCCCAGGTAAATATCTTTTACAATTATTTTTTAACAGGCGGCTGGTGCATTACCAGGAGTTGGACCGGCCCTAAAAGTATATTGGCAAAGTTAAAAGAATTTGCCAGCAGGCTCACAGCATTAATTGGCAGGATAAAACGGGAAGGGATACAAATGATACTCTGACCGTTTAAATATTTTCAATCCCGGTTGACATTGAGATTTCCTCCTGTTGCAGGCCCATTAAACCAGGTTATCAACTTAACAATAAAAACAAATAAAAAATGGGAAAAGCTTTTATTCTTAATGCCCAGGAGGGCAGGCATCCAAAGCCCTACAATGTACTGGGTATGCCCGTTTATCTTAAAGTTTCAGCTAATGATACTGGTGGACAAATGAGTATTTTTATTGCCGAATATAAAAGAAATGAGGGACCTCCTTTGCACTTGCACGACAATGATGAAGCATTTTATATTATTGAAGGTGAATTTATTTTACAGGCAGGTGACGAAAAGTTTACTGGTTATGCCGGCGACACTATTTTTATTCCACGAAATATGCCTCACACAACACTTACCGTAAGCGAAACAGGTAAAATGCTCTTCACCGTTAATCCATCTGGCAACGTTGAAAAAATATTTGAAAAACTGGACTCGTATAAGGAAATGCCTTCAATCGAAGAAATTGTAAGGGTGCATGAAGAACTTGGTTTAAAGATAGTTGGACCGCCATTACATCTATAGTAAAAAATTGTTGTACGACGATCCCATTAAAACCAGCTAACTAAGAAGCTGTAACATCCTTTGCCTGATTTTTCACTTTTTAGTACCGGTGATACCTGGCAGCAAATGTACTGATCGCCGTTTGCCATCCTGCATTACTGCATCACCAGCAACAGCAGCTCAATGCACTATACCATACTATTTTGATAAAACTGCTGTTTTCGTTATACACTGAAAAGGTGTATTTTGGAAAGCCCTGCTACCATAAGGAAATTATGTTGTAAATTAAAGTATGAAGCATGTTACATTGATACTGGCCATAGTGTTTTTCCATCATGCAGGTGCTGCCCAAAATCTTTATTTTCAATCTTATTCGGCCAAAGAAGGTTTATCACAAAACAGTGTATATAGTGCTACAGAAACCAACGATGGCTTTATGTGGTTTGGAACACAGGATGGATTGAATCGTTTCGACGGAAGAAATTTTGTCGTAATACAACCATCCAATTCGGCAACCGGATCCGGAAAAAACTATTTTGGAAAATTTTCAAAAATGTACACCGCATTGTACGCTGACAATAAGGATTGGCTTTGGGTAGGCACTACGCAGGAAATCGCATTGTACAACCGTTACACCAACCAGTTTATTTTACCGGGTGAAATATACAAGGGCTTCTATGTGCCCGGTGGCATTTGGATCAGTAAAATCACCGAAGACCAAAATGGGAATGTATGGATTGTTACACAAAAAAATGGGTTGTTTTGCTACAATAAAACATTGCAGTCGATGGTATCATTTAAATGGGGAGGTGGCCAGCCGGAAAAGTTAGTTTCATTATGCACCAGTTCTACCGGTGATACCTGGGCTTGCAGCGAAAAGGAGGTTTACCTTCTTCAAAAAAAAACCTTCAATCCCATTGGTATTAAAAATAAAGTAGACCCAAAAAAAACAGTCATTGGCGACATGTGCATGGTAAACCACCAGCTTTGGCTGATCATCAATGGAACAGGTATTATAATCATCCAGCCCCAACCGGGTAACCATTTTATCATAACCGATTTTTCAAAAACATTCACCGGTAAAAATTACCTTACTGATGCCAGGCTGATTCATCAAAGTGATTCCAATACCGTGTGGGTGGGAAGCCGCAGTGAAGGACTGATTAAAATAAACCTACCGGCCAAAACCTTTGAAAATGCCGGGGCATTGGGCAACAGCTATTCATTAAAGAGACAGTTTGTACTGACTTTTTTTACCAACCGGCAAAAGATTACCTGGATCGGTTTAAGTGGTGGAGGTATTGCAAAATACGATTTACAAAAAATTCAATTCAGGTTATGGAGAACTGAACCATTGCCACAACAACCGGTGCCCGACAATATGTTGTTCAGTGTATTTTCTGAGGATGACGAATCGTTTTATATGGGTACTCTGTATGGCGGCTTACTGCAGTTGAATATAAAAAATGGCAGATACCAATACCACCAGCCCCCTGCCCATCGGTACAACGAATCCGGGTCAAAAAATATTTATGAAGTAATTGCAGGCGATAAAAATCTATTGTGGATGGCCACCTGGGGAGGCTTGTACAGCTTCGATCGGGTTAGCAAACAATTTGAAGAGTTCTCCGATAAGAATGATGAACAAACGACCGAACTATGCGCCGTAATTAAACTTAAGCAACAAGAGAAATTGCTGGTTGGTGGCTACCAGGGCAAGTTGCGAATTTTTAATTTAAAAACGAAACTCTGGGAACAATGTAAAGACATAAATAACATATTAAATAAACTGCAATTGCGGGTACGCTATATGAAAGAAATGGAGGATGGCAACATTTTCATTAGCACTGAAACACAGAACCTGGTACAATATAATTACCTCACCGGCACCATTATTTTATACCCGCAGTTTCAAAACATTTCCGGCGTATCCCGTCATTTTTGCATGAGTGGTCCTTTTCTCTGGATAGCAGCCGATGATGGACTAATTCAGGCTTCGGCAGTAACCATGCAGGTAGTAAAAATATGGAGCACCGACAATGGCCTTCCCAACAATTATATTTATGCAGTAGTGCCGGATAATTATGGACGTATCTGGATCAGCTCCAATGCAGGGCTTGCCATGCTCGACTACA
This sequence comes from Chitinophagales bacterium, assembly GCA_038213285.1. Classification (GTDB taxonomy): domain Bacteria; phylum Bacteroidota; class Bacteroidia; order Chitinophagales; family Chitinophagaceae; genus Ferruginibacter. The sequence continues at coordinate 8,250 of JBBQTL010000152.1, read as the reverse complement.
AGTCCGGAACCTGCAAAAAGTTTACGGAGGAAGACGGCCTGCAGGGCATGGAATTCAACACCGCTTCCTGTTATAAAAATAAGGATGGAAAGATATGGTTTGGCGGCATCAATGGCCTCAGCATGGTAGACCCGGAATTGTCGGCAGGCAATCAATACTCGCCGTCACCGCTGATCACCGGTATTAATGTAATGAATAACCGGTATCAATCAGACACAGCCGTACCCTATATCCGCCGCATTGTATTGCCCAATACAAAAAACTTTATCAGCTTCGAATTTCAGTCGCCTGATTTTTCGCAAAGTGAAAATATTGTGTACGAATACATGCTGATTGGCGTGGATACCGGCTGGGTAATAAATGGAACTAAGAATTATGCCAGCTATACCCGGTTGAAGCCAGGCCATTACACCTTTAAGGTTAAATCGGCCAATACCAATTATGTGTGGAGTAAAAACGTTACCTCGCTGGAAATTACCATCGTACCGCCCTGGTATGCAACCTGGTGGTTTTATTTTTTATCGGTAATAGTTATTGGCTTATTTGTAGTTTGTTTTATAAAACAACGAATTAAAACCATCCGCTACGAGGCTAATTTAAAGCAACAAATTACCGAAACAGAAATGGCGGCACTAAAGGCCCAGATGAACCCACATTTTATGTTTAACTGCATCAACAGCATTGACGCATTTATACAAAGCAACGACAAGTACAATGCAACCCTGTACCTGAACAAATTTGCCAAACTGATCCGCAATGTGCTGGATAGCAGCAGGCAAAATGTGGTGTACTTTTCAAAAGATATTGAAACGCTGAAACTATATATTGAGCTGGAAGAACTACGCAATGAAAACAAATTTACCACTCAATTGGTGATTGATGAAGAACTGATGAACAGCGATTATAAAGTACCGCCGCTGATTGTACAACCCTTTGTAGAGAATGCCATCATTCACGGATTACGCAACAGGGAAGGAAATGAAGGGAAATTATTTGTTACCATATCGAAATCAGACACCCATATTATTTTCACCATTAGTGATAACGGTATTGGCAGAAGGCAATCTGAAAAAGTAAGTAGCGGCAAGGAAAAATCCTATGGCATACAAATGAGTTACGAGCGCATCAAACTATTTAATAAAGAAGAAAGTGCATCTGTCATCATCGATGATCTGTATGATCAACAAATGGCGGCAGGCACCCGGGTAATTGTAAACTTAAAACTGGTATAATGCAAACAGCCATCATCATCGACGACGAAGCAAAGGGACGCCTGGCATTGAAAGAAAAAATAAAAAATTACTGCTCCGGTATCCAGGTGGTGGCGGAAGCGGCTAGTGGAAAGGAAGGTATATTGGCCATTGAACAACATCATCCGCAAATCATCTTCCTCGACATTGAAATGCCCGGCATGAGTGGATTTGAAATGCTGAATAACCTGGCTGATAAAAACTTTCACATCATATTTACTACCGCCTACGACCAGTATGCCATTAAAGCCATCAAATATGCAGCCTTTGATTATTTGTTAAAACCGGTAGATATTGAAGAACTAAGAGAAGCCATTGCCAAAATAAATTACCTGGAAAACAACCAAACAAAAAAACAGGTTGAATTACTCCAGCAAAATATACATCACCCTAAAAAACTGCTGAACAAATTAGCGATTCCCACCTTGGAAGGATTGTTTTTTTACGACATCAAAGACATCACCTACCTGGAAGCGATCAGCAATTACACTAATATTTATTTCAGCGACAAAACCAAAATCATTGCTTCCAAAACACTCAAGGAATTTGAGGAATTGCTTCCGGAAGACATCTTCTTCAGGCTGCACCATTCTTACATTGTTAACCTGAATTTTATCAAGCGTTATATAAAAGGCGATGGCGGCCAGGTAGAGTTACAGACGGGTACTTTTATAGTTGTTTCCAGGAGAAAGAAAGAGGAATTTTTGAAAGTGATTGGGTTTTGAAAAAAAGGAAGATACCGGCTGCCCGGTTATTTAATGGTCACTAAAGTGATGCACTTTCTTTATCAATTTACATTTGCACAACTTCGCCCATATCGGTTATGGATTGCTTTAATTAAAACTCACGCCCTGCAATTTAATAGCATCAGTAACTACTCGGGAAAAGAAGATTTACTTTAATCATATAATGCCTGAAAATAAGGACAAATAAAATACCTGCCCGCCACTGCCCTGTTCTATGCACCATCATTATTATAAACCAGTGATGGGTTCAATATGTAATAACCTCTTGATGTTCTTTTAAATAATTTTTTATTGTAAGGATGGTTGCTATCTATTTCATGGCCAGCCAAAACCGAATTAACATAACTGCGCTGCCTGCGATAAAGTGGCAATATTTCATCGGGCATACACTCCACCAGTTTCATTACATCATTCATAGCAAACTCTCCGGCAACCACATCAGGGCGTTTATTGCCCGCAAACTTTACCGTTACTTTATTTGCCATTTCCTGCTCTATGCACCGCATACAGACCAGCAGGAAAAAAGTCATAGAATGTGCGCCAATATTAGCCATTCGCCGCTCCTCCTGCAGTATGATAGAAGTTGGCTTTACAAGGGGCCAGAATTTTAACAAGGTTTTTTTACCGGCTAAAAGTGATTGGCGATAAAGGGTGCTTTTATAATATCCCTGTAGCAAATAATCAACCGCCAGCAACCCCTTTGCATCGCCTTTATTGATATTGGCCTCCAATTGCAATAAACTGTCTGCCACTGAATCCTGCCCATGATGAAGGGCAATCATCAAACCGGTACACGTGCTATCCGGGTCGGCAAAGTCAGTTCCATATTTTTGCACCACCAGTCGCACCTCTTCTTTACGTCCAAGGCGGCAATGCTTTGCATATTCTTTACTATCGTGGCGAAGCTCCTTCATGTACAGCATGGCCCGCTGAAACTGAAGCTTTGCCAACTGGTCTATCCATTCAGTTTTGTGATGGGTGTAGGCGTATTGAAATAATTGCTTCCTTTCTTTTTTTACTTCCTGTTCTTTTTTTGCAGGGTCAAGCGCCAATATTTTTATCTGTTCCAATTGCCCGGCGCTAATGTATTCGTAGCCCAGGTATTTAGCCCTGATCTGCTCCGCCTGTTCATGTTTGCCCTGCTCTTCCAGGCGGCGTGCTTCTTCCAGCCATTCGTGCTTATCAGATTTTTGTTCGGTTACCTGTAGCGGCTTTGTTATTTGTTTTAGCGATAACAACTCCAATGCAGCATGATTGACCTGCTTCTCGAACAAATAAATATTTTTAACCGACCGGGTGATGGCTACATAAAATGAATTGATGTAGAATTTATAAATCTCCGCATCCTTATCACTTTTATCCGCAGGCCTTGCATACTGCAATGTATCCCCCTGCAAATCGGATGCGTTTACCCCGTTGATGATTTCTTTAAACTCGGCCGGGTTGGCCGAAATAAAATTCATTAAAATCACATTCTCATATTCAAGTCCCTTGGCTTCCTGCACCGAAAAAATAAGGGGTGTTTTAAAATATTTTCGGGCTTCCTCTTTTAGATGGTTGTCGGCTACAATAACCGCATAGTGCGTAGAGTTTTGGGTTTTTCGGTTCAGCTCTGCTTTTACTTTATCGTCATCCTGCATAAGCAACACTTCGCCGGCCTGTGTGCTGATGGTATTAATGAGGTAATTGCTTTCTTTATCTATGGAGCCAAAACGAACATTTTTAATTTTAAGCAATGAGTTGGACAACTGAACCACTTGAGGTGAATTCCGGTAGTTTGTTTGCAGGATACGCACCTGCTTGTTCTCCGTACCGTGCTGGTATAAATAAGTTTTAATTTTAGACCAGGAAAAAAAGTTAGGATGAACAATCTGGTTGCTGTCTCCGGTGAGGATAAAATGACCCTTATTGCTGAGCGATTGCAGGATGCATTTCAACTGTATGCCCGTGATGTCCTGCACTTCGTCTACCATAATATAATCGTAACGGGGCTTTACCAGTTGGAGGTATTCATACGAAAGCATATTACTGTCATAGTAATTATTTTCCTTCATCCATTGCAGGTATTTGGTGAACAAGCCATACACCTGCTCCCTTTTATCGGCCGTAAAAATGGACTGCTTAACGCCTAGCGAGCCATATTCTTCCCTGCTTAAAAATGCGGTATGCAATGGCGAACCGGTGAGTACCCCCTTAAACTCCTCGTACACCCGGTAAGGTTCGTTTATTTTTAACTGCTGTGCATGCTTGCTGAACCACTGTTCAAAAACCCTGAAATTGATTTCTTTCCCTTCAGGTATTTGCCAGGTTTCAAGGTATTGCTGAAACGATAAAAAATCCACTTCGCTATCTTCATTTTCGTACCCGTTTGAAAAATAAATCTTACGTGCATTTTCCACCAGGTAATTGCTCAACGAAATATAGGCTACATTTCCTTTTAACTGCTTTAGTTTTTCCAATACCAGCACCGTTTTGCCACTGCCTGCCGAACCGATAATAATTAATGGTGGGTGTACAGCAAAGATGGCCTGCTGCGTATCATCAAACGAAATGAATTTATTTAACACATGTATTGCCTGCCCCTTTTCATTGATATAATTGAGGTGCTTTATTTCTGCAGGTTGTACCTCGTCTGCATGTAAAAGCGGTTGCATCGCTTCTTCGTCAGGAAGCTGTGCGCCACGCAAAAATCTTGATTTGGCGTAATCGTGATGTTGGATAACTTCCAGCAACAATAAGTACTTTTTTTGATTATAGGATGCAAAAGTAAACAGCAACCGGTCTTTAATACTTAACCTTGCACGGTAGTAACCGGTATTGGTCATTTTGCGTACGTCTGCGCTTTTAAAGTCGCCTTTACTTAACTGCTGTAAAACTTTATCAAAGTTTTTTTGTACACTTTTACTGTCAAGCTGGTTGTAAAATAATATAGGGAGCATTGTTGATTGAGCTTAATTCCTTTTCAATGTATCGTAAACGGCAAATATAAGGATGCATTTTTTTCAATGGTAAAATACTTGTTCTTAATACGATACAATTAATGATAGAACGATTTCGGCAAATTCGGGAAAATAAATGAATACTCACTGTAAATTGGAATACTTACAGCTCTTCCTGTTTAAATAACAACCTGGAATGAAAAATTAAAAAATAACAGGCTAATTACTTATTGGGAGGATCAAGTGTCACACATCAAATAGCAGGAACCCGGATGTTGGCGGGAAGCATATCCACATTGTAGTTCCAGCCTCCACTTTTGACCAGGACGTTTTCGGAAACTGTTGGTAAAAAAAAGGGCGTAATTCAGTTTATTTCCGTGAAAAACCAAATTTACACTAACGGCCATTTGCAATCTGGTGCATAAATGTTATAATCCCAGCGCATCATATACTCCTTTTTAACTATGCCGTTTGATATTTCTCACAGCAAGCCGTCCATAAAGAGAGAATACCCAATACTATTTACCCTTGTCGCCATTTACAAACCAGGCAATCACTTGACTTTTTTCGGCGGCTCCGTAAAAGAGTTCGAAAAAGATGAAAATTTCAATAATATAAACCGGTTTGGAATACGGGTTAAAGTTACCGGCTTCATTTGAAGTAAGTTTGTTTGGCGTTGAATATGATACAAAAATACAGGGCTATTACTCCTTGCTCGAAGTGATTAGCTTTAATTAAAATTTCTTTCATCATAACAACCGGTAAATGTTAAACCACACCTTCTGAAATGTAGGGCATTTAGTGAAGTAGCAATGTATATTGACCATTGACCATTGACGATTCACAATTGACCATTGACGACTCACGACTCACGATTAACGATTCACGGTAAACTCATGCCCTTACTTCACCAGGTGCTTTTTTTGCATTGAATACAAAATAATAAACAGTACAGGTATTCCAATACCGATTAAAACGCTTACAACTCCGGTAAACTGTGCCGTACCTAAAATAATAAAACTTCCGATAACGGGTAATAACTCTCCCCCGCAATATATCCAGAAACCATCTTTTTTTAGCTTGCGCATCATGATGGCTCCTGCAATACATAAGGCAATACCAACAAGCCCAATTGCAATAAGGGGAACCATATTAGCTTGTGTAAGTTCAATAACCGCTTTTCCTTTTTCCATGTCGTCCAGTTGCTTTGCCGTAAGTTCGGTGCCGGAAGATCTTGCCTTATCCATCATGCCAAGGAAAAATTTATTAATAACCGGTGTAAGTAAAGAAAACAATAGTCCTATTCCGCAACCAATAAAAGTAAGAATAGTAAGTATATTAATTGCGGAAGGCAATTCGGGTTTGCCATCCTCAGAAAAACCACTTGATTTGAGCGTTGGGTTAAAATCTGTCATATGGTGAATTTTTAACTAAAGTAAGCAGGATAACATTCATTACAAAACAATCAATCATTAATTTATAAGTTATCCATTTTATCTTCGCTGCTAATGCAACACATTATCCCGCATAGTTTATCAGGTAACAGTTTTATACTGTCATCCGACCGGTGTATTTACTGGGAAGAAGAAAAGACGCTTATCCTGTCCGACCTGCACCTCGGAAAAACCGGTCACTTTCGTAAATCCGGCATCGCTGTGCCACAGGCTATTTTTAAAGAAGATATGCAACGGCTGGTAACGCAAATACAATTATACAAACCGCGTCAGTTGATTGTCATTGGTGATATGTTTCACAGTTATGATAATATAGAGCATGATTTTTTTTTAAAGTGGAGAAAAGATTTTGAACAACTATCCATCCTGCTGGTAAAAGGGAATCATGATATTCTAAAGGAACAATGGTATAAGGAGGCCGGCATTACCATCATTAACTGCGAACATCGCATAGGCGGTTTTGTATTTGTTCATGACTTTGCAGATTGCACGATACCAACGGCCGGCTATATTTTCAGCGGCCATATCCACCCGGGCATTAGTATTCGGGGATTGGGAAAACAATCTTTACGTTTTGCCTGTTTTTATTTTGGTACACAGTATGCCGTATTGCCCGCATTCAGCAGGTTCACAGGTACACACCCCATTCAACCAAAACGCGGCGATGCTGTTTATGCTATTGTACCACCTAATTTTTCAAAGGGAGAAGCAGGCGGAATTTTGAAAGTATAAAACATGAATCAAGTTTTGAAAATTGCATACGCCCCTGTTTACGCACATCCGTTACCGGAAGGCCACCGCTTTCCCATGCTGAAGTACGAACTGATACCGGAACAATTATTACATGAGGGCTCTATTATTCCGGAGAATATATTTGCGCCACAGCCATGTATCAACGAAATTATTTTATGGACACATGATGCTGCATACCTGGCCAAACTAACAAACCAAACACTGTCGGCAAAGGAGCAGCGGCATATAGGTTTTCCACAATCACCGCAACTAACACTCAGAGAATTAATTATTGCACAGGGTACCATTGATTGTTGCCATCACGCCATACAGGCTGGCGTAGCGCTGAATGTAGCGGGAGGAACACATCATGCGTTTGCAGACAGGGGCGAAGGATTTTGTATGCTCAATGACATGGCGATAGCAGCTAACTACCTGCTACATCATAACCTTGCAAATAAAATACTCATCATCGACCTGGATGTACACCAGGGTAATGGTACTGCCAAAATTTTTGAAAACGAACCGCGTGTTTTTACATTCAGTATGCATGGTGAACACAACTATCCTTTTCACAAAGAAAAAAGTGACCTGGATATTCCTTTGAAAGATGGAACAGATGATGAAACGTATCTATCGCTCCTGGAAGATATATTACCCAAACTCATCAACCAGGTAAAACCTGGTTTTGCATTTTTCTTATCAGGCGTAGATATTTTATCAACCGATCGGTTTGGCAAATTAAACCTATCAATAAATGGAAGCAGGCAAAGGGACGAATATGTTTTTAGTAATTTAAAAAAGCAGGGTATTCCCTGTGCAGTTTCAATGGGCGGCGGATACAGTGCGGATATAAAAATTATTACAGAGGCACATTGCAATACCTTCAGGGTTGCAAAGGATATCTATGGGTTGTGAAATTCACCAGTACTTTCTGGTATTGATTTTAGCCCCGGACCACTGGAGCCATTGTTGATGTTGTGCCGATGGTTATGCAGGGCTGGCTCACCAACAACTTGTAAGGGTGATTCAAATTTAATGCAGGTAGTAAGCCGGGTTGTTGGTACGCTTACGCACGAACCCAGGCTGCATACACAACAACGGCGGCGGTGGGCTTGCGTACCAGTAA
>JBBQTL010000151.1:0-14502 GCA_038213285.1 Chitinophagales bacterium | reverse complement strand
GTTTGATGGTATTGACATCGGTCTTTTTGATCCGCATATCGATCTTGACATGAGTGATGATGGTATCAAAAAACTGGCTGATAAGGTGTTGGCTTTAAATCTTGAGATTGGTTCGCTGGTAGCTCCAATCTGGGGTGGCCCGGCTATGGGGAGTAAGGAAGAGCGAACCGTATTCGTAGAGATGGTACGCAAGTCGTGCCGGTTTGGACAAAAGCTGCGTGAATATGGCGTGCGTCCCAATGGTATCGTCCGGATAGATTCTGCCAGTAAGCCGGAAGCCTGGGCATTGGATCCGGTATACAATACCAAACTGATCGGGGAAACTTTCCGTGAAGCCTGTGATGTTGCCGCTGAATATGGTGAAAGGCTTGCTGCAGAAGGTGAAATTTGCTGGGGAGGCATGCATAGCTGGAAAGCAATGATTGATACACTGGAAGCAGTTGATCGTCCTAATATTGGCTTCCAGGCTGATATGGCGCATACCTTATTATATCTTTTAGGTTATAACAGTCCGGAAGACCGGATATTGCCAAATAACTTTGAATGGACTGACCGCGACGCAATCACCGAAGGCCTTAAAACCTTAACTTATGCCCTACGCCCCTGGACCATTGATTTTCACGTAGCGCAAAACGATGGAACTGTTTTCGGATCAGGTTTGCATGATAAAACAGGTCGACATTGCCTGGCTTTGGATACCAATGGTAAACTGGACATTGCAAAGGATGCAGGTTACTGGCTGCGGGATGAAAAGGGCATATTGACCAAAGCGTTTAAACATATTTGCTGGGATGGATGTATGTTTCCCAATGAAGTTATGATGAAACAACAGACCTGGAACGATATCTTGGCTACGATGATAAAAGTTCGCCAGGTGCATGGCTGGCATGATGAGTGTTAAGAACATATTTTAGGCAACCATTTTAATCACTTATAGTCAACTAGGGATAAAAAAGCGAATAGTATTTTTATGCACCCAGCTTTAGTGCTTCTATAAAGCCTGATTGACTGCGTCAGGCAGTCAGGCTTCATTGGTACGATTGTACATTTATCAACAATGATCAAAATTCGAACTAATTTACCCCGTGTGAAGTATAATAACTAACAAACAACTATGGCAAAAAAAGAATTAAGAATTGGATTAATAGGAGGAGGTTTTATGGGAAGAACTCATTCCAATGGTTATAACCGCGTTAGTAATTTCTTTCCGGAACTGGAATATCATCCCGTATTAAAAACAGTTTGTTCCCGGAGTGAAGAAAAAATAAAAGCATTTGCTGCACAATGGGGTTACGAATCTTATGAAACGGACTGGAAAGCCGTTATTGCCCGTAACGACATTGATGCAGTGGATATTTGCACACCCAATAATATGCACGCTGAGATAGCTATTGCTGCCGCAGCGGCGGGTAAAATGATCCTCTGCGAAAAGCCCCTCGCCCGCAGCCTGCCCGAAGCAGACCTTATGGTGGATGCTATAGCAAAAGCCGGGGTGAAAAATACGGTTTGGTACAACTATCGCCGTCTTCCTTCAGTTACTTTGGCCAAACAAATAGTGGACTCCGGAAAGCTTGGAAAAATATTTCATTACCGTGCCAACTTCTTACAGGATTGGACTATCAATGCAAACCTTCCTCAAGGGGGTGAAGCACTTTGGCGCATGGATGCAGATGTTGCAGGATCGGGCGTTACAGGCGATCTCCTTGCCCACTGTATAGACACGGCTATGTGGCTAAATGGCGCTATTAGAGATGTGTCTGCTGTTACAGAAACTTTCATAAAACAACGCATGCACCAGTTAACCGGTAAAATGCAACAGGTAGGGATTGATGACGCTTGCATTTTTCACTGCCACTTCGAAAATGGGGCCTTAGGCCTTTTTGAATCTACCCGTTATGCCCGCGGCCACAAGGCTTTATACACTTTTGAAATCAATGGTGAAAACGCATCCATCCGCTGGGACCTGCATGATTTGAACAGACTTGAATTCTTTGATAATGCGGATGATTCCAAGGTTCGGGGATGGCGCTCCATTCATGTTTCAGATGCTGATCAGCCTTACATGAATAAATGGTGGGTCCCGGGATTATCTATCGGTTATGAACATAGTTTTGTTCACCAGGTAGCGGATTTCTTAAAGAGTCTGGAAACAGGGGAAGCCTGTGCACCAACTTTTAAAGATGCACTGGAAACACAGAAAGTGTGCGAAGCGGTAATTGATTCCGCAAACTCAAAAAGCTGGAAAGAGACAGGTGTGAGGTGGACTGAAAAATAAACCTACGTAAAATTTATTTTTTGATGCCAGCAATTAGTTTTGTAAAGTAAACGACGTAAAACGCAATTATACCAGCGTTGGTGTACAAAATCCGGATTTCGGTCGGCGGAAACAACTATTGAGGTTGTATATAAATATTTATTAGAACGGTTTACAAAAATTTAAAAGCGTTGGTATTTAACACTTTTCAATCAGGTCAGTAATGGATAGCAATATTCTTGCTCATTGAATTTTATTACCTATTTCAAAAAGATATTAACATAATAAATCTGTATGAAAAAACATATTGGTATAATATTGTTGCAACTATTTCTTTCAGTTATGAACTTTTGCGAGGTATAAATAAAGTGCTTACGCTTTTACAACAGTAACGGAAAGTTTATAACCAGTTATAGAAATGTTCCTGAAACAAATTCTTTGATTGTGCCACCTAAGTCAGAAAATCATATGTGTTTAATTTAGCTATTTTATATGAAACTATTTTATATCTTTTTTGTTTTTGTGTTTATTGTTTTTGCGGCATTTCAATATAACGACCCTGATCCTTATTTATGGATACCCCTCTATCTGTACGCCGCTTTATTATGCTGGCTCGCTGCTAAAGGGAAATTTTATCCTAAAGCCTATTGGCTGGCATTTGCGGTTTGTGCGCCTTATGCAGTGTATAAGGTATTTGATAAAAACGGCCTGGGCGACTGGATAACGAAACATCAAACGCAAAACATAGCGGAAACAATGAAAGCAGCTACACCCTGGATAGAAGAATCAAGGGAGTTTTTCGGATTGGTTATTATAATTATTGTTTTAGCGATCAATTATTTCTATTCATCAAAATATCAAAAGGCTATTAAAAAAAATTAACGGGCCATTTTATTGCAAATACACAAAAATCATTTTTTACTACTATTTACTTATTTCATGAACAACAAATTTTATTATTTACTATTAGCAATGTTTACCTGCTTTTCTGCCAATAGTCAGCAGCTTGCGACCATTTCGGGAAAAATTACAGATACCAAATCCAATGCATTAAGCTATTCGGCTGTTACAATATTGAATACCAACCGCGCCATATTGAGCGATGTGCAGGGTAATTTTGAAATACGGAATATTATCGAAGGCGATTATACTATTGCCATTTCTGCTATTGGATACGCCGCTTATACTCAAAAGGTTCATATTGCAAAAGAAGGTGGCTCAGTCTTTCATTTTCAACTTGCCGATGCGGCAATACAATTAGATGCGATAATCGTAACTGCGGAAAAAAAAGAAGAAAACCTGCAGCATGTCCCGATAAGTATTTCTGCACTAACAGCAAAAAATATAAATGAATATCGTTTATGGAACAGCAATGACCTTACTGCTATTGTTCCTAACTTATATTCCGGCACCCCGGGGGATGGAAGAAATGTGGTTGCTGTCCGCGGCATTACTTCTTCCTCCTACAACCCTGCAGTTACAACTTATATTGACGGCGTTAACCAGTTTACGCTGGACACCTATATACCACAGCTTTTCGATGTTGAACGGATTGAAGTATTAAGGGGGCCGCAGGGAACATTGTATGGCAGAAATGCAATGGGCGGTGTTATTAATATCATTACTAAACAACCAGGTAATAAAGCGGATGGCTTTGCTGAGCTAAGTATAGGCAATTACGGGCAACAGCGTTACAGTGCAGGTATGCGCATACCGGTAATAAAAAGCAAATTATTTTTTGGTATGTCTGGATTGTATGAAGGACTGAATGGCTATTACTTTAACCAGTATAATAGTTCAAAGTTTGATGAAAAGCATAGTGCCGGCGGCAATTACTATTTAAAATATATTGCCAGTACAAAATGGATACTAACGCTTAATTTAAAACACCTTGCCAGTAGAAATTATGGTTCCTTTCCTTTGGCAGGCAGCGCTGGGGATGCTTTTTCGAATCCTTTTCAGCTTAACCAAAATGCTGTGGGCAAACTGGTCGATAATACGTTAAACTCTTCACTATCTGTAAACTACACAGGTACCCATTTTAACTTCAGCTCTCAAACGGCGTATCAATCTAATTACCGTTATTACGCTTCACCTATTGATGGCGATTTTTCGCCAATTGATGGTGTAACTGTCGGAAATAATTATGGCAATAAATGGAACAATGTTAATGTGATTACACAGGAGTTTAAATTTTCTTCTCCTGCTTCTTCTTCTTCCCCCATGAAATGGACCACAGGTGCTTTTTTATTTTATCAAAATGCCCCCAATAAGCAAGCCGTACATTTTGGTAAGGATGCACTATTGGTGGGTTCACCTGATATCAATTACGCCATTATTAACACCACGAAACTAAAATCAGTTGGCGCCGCATTGTACACACAGGGAACATATTCCATCAATAAACAAACCGATATTATTGCAGGCATTCGTTACGATTACCAGCATTCAAAACAACATGTGCTAGGGGAATACCTGCCGGATGCATCTCTTGTTCCGCTATTTGAAACCCGTCCGGACACATCTGGTACTGCATCTTACAGTGCTTTTTCACCAATGTTGAGTATTAATTACCTTCCTGAATTGAATACAAATTTGTATGCAACCTATAGCCGTGGTTACAGAACCGGGGGATTAACACAACTAGCAGCCGATCCTTCGCAACCACCATTGTATGCTTATAAACCCGAGTATAGCAATAATTTTGAAGTGGGCGTAAAAAATACGTTGCTTAATAACCGCCTGCGCGTAAATCTTTCCTTATTTTATACTTCCATCACCAATGCGCAGGTGCCTACCTTAATTCTGCCTGATGCCATTACTGTTACGAAAAATGCAGGTAAGCTTAATAGTAAAGGCATTGATGCTGAAATAGCGGCTACGCCCCTGAGAGGTTTGGAGGCTACTTATAATTTTGGTTATACCAATGCTAAGTATGCTACATTAAAACTTTCTCAAAACGGACAGGAAGCGAACCTGAAAGGGAAGCGTCAAATTTTTACACCTGATGTAACATCAATGCTTGCATTACAATATAGTTTGCCGGTAAATAAATCGCAATCAGTAAAAATAGTTGTGCGTGGCGAATGGATATATCTCGGTGAAACGTTTTTTGATCTGAATAATACAATCCGGCAATCGCCCTACAGTCTTTTAAATACAAGGATCGGCATAACTGCTAAACATTTTGAGCTAATGTTTTGGGGAAGGAACCTGGGGGATAGAAAATATATTTCGTATGGCTATGATTTTGGGGCAGTGCATTTGGGCAATCCTAAAACATACGGAATTACTTTTCGGGTAAAAATATAATACACCTGGCCGCTTGCAACCTTGGTGGATTTATTAATTGGGTAGTAAAAAGCAAATTTAAAATTACTGGCAATTTGCCTCACGTGCTTTTATACTATATGTGGTGATTTATGCATCCAAAGTATGCACAGCTATTACAGGTGATTTATTGTTTTCGCGAGCTATCAATAAGCCGACGCAATTCATCTATTCCTTTTATAGCGTTTGATGGAAGCCTTTGCCCATTCTTTCCAAATGAATACAGATTGGGTTCTTCCTCAATTGTGCAGGCCGATTCATCAATTTCCCCCCGGTTATTTCTTATTCCGTTGATATGCAGTTGCAGGTGCTCTGCCAGGAATGCATATACCGCTTTTCTTTTTGAAAATCCATAATCGTGTCCTTCCTTTAGCAAGTGTAAATTTTTTACCTGGCCTGTTTTATTATAATATCCATAAATTTTTTGAAGGTAAGGGTATTCAATTTGCGGAACATGATCGGTCCAGTCCTCCCCATCAGATATTACGAGTTGAGGCCTTGGCGCAGCCATTGCAGCAATCTCAGCATTGTTGGTTCCGTTGCCGCAAAAATGAATGGGAAGGCCCGTTTCACAAGGGCATCCCCCGGAAAAATAGCAGGATAGCATTACTACAGGCGCACTTACTTTAATTCGGTCGCTTAATGCAGTTATCAACATGCTTTGGCTACCGCCACCAGAAGCACCTGTGATAGCAATTCGCGATGTATCCACCTCTTTAAGCGAGGAAACGTAGTCCATAATGCGAAAGGTGTTCAACACCTGAACAATCATAGCGGTACTGGTATAGTGATCTTCATCTTTAAACTGAAGCCTTGATTCTCCCCAACCTAAAAGGTCATAGCTAAACACCATTGCACCCATCCGGGCCAGGGTAGCGCAAAGGTACTGCTGATCGCTGCGATAGCGCCCACCCGCAAAATGCCCATTGGGAGATAGCACGACCGGTAGTTTTCCTTTTACATTTAAAGGCCCGTAAAGCGACCCGCATACAAATAAACCAGGTAATGTTTCTATAGCTACGTTCTTTACTGTGTAACCATTAAATGTACGTTTATGCGTAACAATCGGCGGGGAAACAGACTTGGCAGGATTTGTCTCCAAGCGTAAGGTGGCTAACAGGCATTTTCGTAGGGTTGCTCTTCTTTTTTCCCAGTCTGTAAGGGTTTTGTAAGATGCCAGGAGGGTGTTCAATTGTTGCCGGCCTTCCTCCACCGGTTTTTGCCAATACCGGTAAGGCTCAATATTGTAAACTGAATCGTTTAATTTGTAATAAACCAGATCGTTAACTGTTAATATCCCATCAAGTGTTGTTTTCAGATCGCTTCTAAAACGCCAGCCTGCGTAAGCCACCATCCGGTCTTTTACTAAAGCGTCACTATATTGCAGTTTTACATGAAAGCGGGACTCAATCAATTTCAACACGAGTGCCAGGGGCTGCCGGTACTGGTCTTCATACGTTTGCGCCGAGGTAAAGAGTGATGAAAATAAAAATAGCAGGACTGCATAACTTCTTTTACTGCATGCAACTTTCAAGCCCTTTATAAAATCGATAAAAGTGAATATTACCACGAGGAGTAAAATTTATAGTTTGGAATTGCTGTTGTTAGCAATAAAAATTGTAAATGCTGATGCATGCAGCCTTTCTATCTTCAGCTGTGATTATTTATTTATAATAATATCAGCAATTTAAACGATAAAGATCAAATAAATGCCCCATATAAACACGGATCATACAAAGGTTGTTTAAAACGGTAGCAAGCGGCAATATTTTATTTGCCGCTTGCTACATTGATAACCCACAATAATGGAATGGCGCCCATTCCACTACCTTTACAGAGAAAGTAATCATAATTTGTTTTGTCAAATACATCCATATTTCTAATCTTCAATTAGCCTTATCATATGGACAATCAGAACAAAGAGTTATTTTAAATAAGTTTTAGCGGGAAAGACTATCATCTATATTAACCACAATTAACTTGTTCGGTTTATTTTACGATATATACGGATAACCCGGCAATATATTATTAAAATTTGAGCTTTTAATTTTATTTGTCTGTTATTCTATCTTAATTCGTCAATATATTTCTTAAGATCAATACAATCTTGCCCGAACATTTATTAACCTGAAAAATAGCCAGAAAGAATTCTTAACCAAACAAAGGAACTGATCAACAGATATATTTAGGTTTTAAACAGTTAATTTCAAAAGCCTCACAACATACTTCATTTGAAAAAAATAAAAGCTTCTTTACTGTATCCATCTCAATGTTTTTTGGGAGAAGGGCCCCTATGGATCGATGAAAGAAAAAGCTGCTTTTGGGTAGATATTGAAAAAGGTATCTTGTATGAATACAATTGGCTTCAAAAGAATGTTAGATCCTGGAAATTTGATTACAGGGTTACGCTGGTATTACCAGGAAATAATGATCAGTTGATATTGGGATTAAACAGAAGCGTTGCAAGATTTAATCCTGAATCAGAACAGTTGGAGTGGCTCGTTGATTTGGAAAATGAATTAGTTGAAAACCGTTGTAATGATGGTAGTTGTGACAGCCGCGGAAGATTATGGATTGGTACTATGGATAGGGGCTTTAAAGCAAATTGCGGTTCGTTATATTGTATTGATTTGCAATTATTCGTTCAGAAAAAATTTGACAAGGTCACCATTTCAAACGGACTTGCCTGGTCGTTGGATAATAGGCGTTTATACTATATTGACAGCCCCACACAAATGGTTAAATCATTTCTTTTTGATGAAGAATCGGGTAACATCAGTTTTGAAAAAAATGTGATTCATATTCCTGTTGAAACCGGAACGCCCGATGGCATGGCCATTGATGAAGAGGGAATGCTTTGGATTGCACACTGGGGAGGGTTTGGCGTGTACCGCTGGAATCCGCTTGACGGTAAATTAATTGCTAAGATAGAAGTGCCGGCACCCAATGTAAGTTCCTGTGCATTTGCAGGAGAAAACCTGGATCATTTGATAATTACAACAGCCCGGCAGGATCTGACCGAAAAAGATTTATTGAAATATCCGGGAAGCGGAGATGTTTTTTATGCAAAAACAAAGGTAAAAGGAGTCCAAGCAAATAAATGTCTGTTTTGAACAAACCATGCTTTATAGAAACAACCTTCGTTAATTTTTTTAATGCAAATGAATTACTAAATATGAAATATTTTTTACTGTCATTAATAATACATTTTTTCAGCCTCAGCTTGATGGCTGATGTGCGGCTGCCGAAAATATTCGGCGATAATATGGTGTTGCAAAGGAATAAACCAATACCGGTATGGGGTTGGGCAGCACCTGGTGAAAAAATAACAATACTATTTAATAATCAGGTTAGAAAAACAATAGCAGGTAAATACGGAAAGTGGAAAATAGAGCTAAACGAAGCGCCCGCCGGAGGGCCATACCAGCTTTTGGTAACAGGGAAAAATAAGGTTGTTTTAAATAATATCCTGGTAGGAGAAGTTTGGATATGCGCTGGCCAGTCAAATATGGAGATGAATGTAAGTAGTAGCCAAAATGCTGAGGAAGAAATTCGAAATGCAGACTATCCGCAAATACGCCACATTAAAGTGCCCAATATTACTTCCGGCATTCCTCTTGATGACCTCACCTCCGGTGAATGGAAGATCGGAAGCCCGGCTACCGTGGGTAGTTTTACTGCGGTAGGCTATTTTTTCGCCAGAAAAATACATAAGGAATTAAAAGTTCCTGTTGGTATAATCAATTCTTCCTGGGGCGGGTCTATGATAGAAACGTGGATAAGCCGGGACACATTGGAAAAAAATGATGATTTTAAAAATGTATTTCGTCAAATATCCCTAAATGAAATTGAGGCGCTGAATGAAAAACAATTTCAAAGTATCAGGCAGGAAATCGAAGCTGCTCAAGGAAGTTTAACACCGGCGTCACCGGAAGATTGGAAAAATATTTCTTTTGATCACAGCAACTGGAAAAAGATGGTTCTGCCAGTCAATTTCGACCAAAGTGGATTTGCAAAATTTGATGGAACAATTTGGTTCCGGAAAGAGATAGTACTTGATAGGACTGCCGCGTCAAAGCCGGCTATTATCAATCTTTCAACTATAGACGATCTAGACGAAACATATATAAATGGAAGACTAGTGGGAAACAGCAAAGCCTATAATATCATCAGGCAGTATGCTGTTCCTGCCGGTATTTTAAAAGAAGGGATCAACGTGGTAGCTATTCGGGTAACGGATAATAATAGCAATGGTGGTTTTTTTGGCAAGCCGTCTGATCTAAACCTTGCCTGTATTAATCAAATCATACCCCTTGCAGGCGATTGGTATTACAAGATAGAAGCCTTAAAAAAGAATCCTGTCAATCCTAACAGCTATCCTTCCCTTCTTTTTAATTCCATGATTAATCCGTTGGTTCCGTTTGCCATAAAGGGCGTATTATGGTACCAGGGCGAAACGAATGCTGAACGGGCCTACCAGTATAGAACTGCGTTTCCTTTACTGATAAAAAATTGGCGGAACAGTTTTAGGCAGGGTGATTTTCCTTTTTATTTTGTTCAGCTTGCCAGCTACAGGGCAGGTGATGGAAACAGTACAAACGGCAGTTCCTGGGCAGAGCTTAGAGAAGCGCAAACCGAAACGCTTTCAATGGCAAATACCGGTATGGCTGTTACACTGGACATTGGTGAAACGAATGATATCCATCCGAAAAACAAGCAGGATGTGGGCGCCCGCCTTGCAGCAATAGCTTTAAGTCAGCTATATAATAATAACGTAGCATATATAGGCCCGGTGTATCAATCAATGAAAATTGAAGGCAGTAAAGCAATTGTTTCTTTTTCTTACATCGATTCTGGTTTTTTAGTAAAAGATAAGTATAACTACATTAAGGGATTTGAAATTGCCGGCACCGATAAAAAATTCTATTTTGCCAGGGCATTTATTGAAAATGGAAAAGTGGTGGTGCATTGCGATTCGGTACTTTTACCAGTTGCCGTCCGGTATGGGTGGGCAGATGATATGCCGGAAGCTAACTTGTATAATAAGCAAGGATTTCCTACCCTTCCTTTCCGAACGGATAAATGGCAGGGCATTACCGAGAATTCAAAATACTCCGCTGTAAATTAATCGGGGCTATCACGATTGATCAACCGGCTTTTATGATTCTGTTATGGTGGTTAAAAAAATTGTGCGTTAGACGATGGATTGTTGAGTTTCTTATAGTAAGAAGGGGCTCCTTTGTATAGGCAAATTTATAATTCTAAAATGCAGCTAATTTGCGCTGCTATTTTACCCTTTTTTAAATTAAAAAAAGTTCTCCGTTGATTTCAGCCTGTCATCACCGGAACAAAAAAAAGATATTGAACCTGAATGTTTGTTTCACGATAAATTCTGTTAAGCTAAAGATATTATAAAAGGGTTAATCATCTAATTTTAAAGTCAAAATGATTTCTGCCAGAGCCGGGATCGGACGTTTAGCTATAGCCATAAATTTTTATCTGATTACAAATTTTTTTTTATTTTTTCTCTATACACATTTAAAGTAGGTAAATGTTGAAAATAAAAAAAAAGGTGCATTTAAAATCTTCATTTTTTCAATTAAAATTTTCAAGTTGAATGGAACAGATTAACAGGGATAAACTTTTTCTGGCAAGCTGCTTAGGCTTATTGGTTACCGCTTTGTCCTTCGGTATCAGGGCAGGCATACTTAATCAGCTGGGGATAGATTTTCAGTTGAATGCCTCACAATTAGGCGCGATCACTGCAACGGCTTTTTGGGGCTTCCCGCTTGCCATTGTTATCGGGGGAATGGTGGTGGATATCATAGGGATGAAACGGCTGTTAATTGCAGCTTTTGTTTTTCATCTCATGGGGATAGTGTTAACCGTTTTTGCCCAGGGATACTGGACCTTATTTTTTTCCACACTACTTATTGGCATAGCAAACGGAACGGTAGAGGCGGCATGCAATCCGCTTGTAACCGCATTGTATCCTACTAATAGAACCACTAAATTGAATCACTTTCATTTATGGTTTCCGGGCGGAATTGTGATTGGAACTTTAATTGTGCTATTATTAAATTACATAGGATTGGGATGGAAAGTGCAGGTGGGAGTGATGATTTTACCAACCCTTATATATGGGTATTTATTTTCCCGTCTGCAATTCCCGGTTACAGAACGAGTTGCTTCAGGCGTTTCCACAACCTCTATGTACCGTTCGGTAATTTCTCCTTTATTTATTTTCATGTTTATTTGTATGTTTGGTACCGCGATCACAGAACTATTTACTGGTCAGTGGATAGGGCTGCTATTGAAAAATGTGACAGAGAATTCTATCCTGATCCTGACTTTAACAACAGGCATAATGGTGATAGGCCGTGCTTTTGCCGGACCGGTAGTGCATCGTTTTTCTCCTCAGGGTTTATTACTGATTTCTGCCATTTTCTCGGCATTAGGAATATATCTTTTAAGTACATTAACAGGCAACGCAATTTTTTTGCGGCCATAATATTTGGTATGGGGGTTTGTTATTTTTGGCCAACGATGCTTGGCTTTGTGTCGGAGAACATTCCTAAATCCGGAGCCTTGGGGATGAACCTGTTGGGTGGGGCCGGCATGTTTGCAGTATCAATTTATACATTATTTATGGGTAATTTTTATGATGACCTGGTAGAAAAAAAATTGCCTGCTGGTACAAGTCTAAATACTTATGTACAGGCAGAACCTGGAACCGAAATGAGTACGGCATTGATGCAGGCTAAGAGCTCCGCAGGGCCGGAAGTATTACAGGCAACTTTGATAATACCCATCATTTTAATCATTGCATTTACAGGCTTAGTGATTTTTATGCGTTCCAGGCGAAACATTTCTTTGGCAACGGCATAAACTTTATACAAATAAATATCAGAAAACAAATAGACTTTACACATCTTTTTAAATATTTCCAAACAAAACTCAATGAATCCAAATTTTCGTATTCTTTTTTTTCTCAGCTTTTTTCTGTTTTTTGCATGGGTAGCGAAAACGCAGGATCTTAAAAATCAAGCCCCGCTTACAGAAGTATGGAAGCCAGCAGTACGCGTTATAGATGCAGGTGAAACAACTGTTGCGCCTCCATCTGACGCCATTGTTTTATTTGATGGGAAGAATACTTCATCCTGGGAAGGGCAGGATGGGGGCCCCGTAAAATGGAAAGTGGCAGACGGTAGCATGACCGTAGTGGGTGGTACCGGCATTATTCGCACCAAAGAAGGGTTTGGCAATTGCCAACTTCATATTGAGTGGCGTACACCTGCCGAAGTAAAGGGAGATGGCCAGGGAAGGGGCAACAGTGGTATCCTCCTGATGGGAAAATATGAGCTGCAGGTGCTGGATTCTTACAGGAACCCAACCTATTCAAACGGGCAGGCCGGAAGCATCTATAAGCAATTGATGCCATTGGTAAATGCCAGCCGCAAACCCGGCGAATGGCAAACCTATGATGTGGTATTTATGGCGCCCGTTTTTAATATAGACAGTATGGTAAAAACGCCGGCCACCATTACCATTTTTCATAATGGCGTTTTAATACAAAATCATGCAACCTTATTTGGCACAACAGAATATATAGGCATAGGGTCGTATAAAAAGCATGCGGAGAAAGAACCTTTGTTACTACAAGATCATAACAATCCGGTGAGTTATAGAAATATATGGATACGTGAACTATAAATTACCAATACTTCACACTTATGAGCATTAACCGAAATTGTGTTGGTCAATTGCACCATTGTTTATGTTTATTCATGCTATAAAACGTTCAACTGTTTCTTGGGAAATAAATGTATTAAACTAAACACATTGCCGTCAGCAGTAGGGATGACTAAGTTCGGTGTACTTATTTTTACATTTTTATCAACTGTAGCAGTAGCACAACGGGTTATTCCTTTGTACCCAGGCGCAATACCTAATTCAATAACAGGTACAAACGAAGAAACGGGCGAAACAGATGCAGTTGTCAACGTCGCCATACCAACCCTCACCATCTTTTTACCATCAAACGAAAATGCAGCAAAAAGAACTGCTGTTATTATTTGCCCTGGGGGCGGGTATGGTTCACTGGTGTTGGAACGTGAAGGTTACACAATAGCTAAAGCCTTTTCGGAAATGGGTATTGCCGCCTTTGTGCTGAAATATCGCCTGCCCAACGATAAAAGAATGAAGAACAGGGGCTCCGGTGCGTTGCAGGATGCGCAGCAAGCCATAAAACAAATCAGACTGATGGCTTCAGAGTTTAAGCTGGATTCTAATAAAATAGGCATGGTCGGTTTTTCGGCAGGCGGTCACCTGGTATCATCTGCCGGCACTCATTTTAATGAAGTGTTGATTGAGAATAAAACCAATATCAGTTTACGGCCCAACTTTATGATTCTTGTTTATCCGGTTATCAGTTTTATTGATAGCCTGGTTCATAAAGGGTCGATGAATAACCTGCTTGGCCCATTGCCTTCCACAGCCTCGATAATGTATTTTTCAAATGAATTGCAGGTTACCAGAACTACACCCCCCGCCTTTCTGGTTCATGCCGCCGATGATATTTGGGTACCTGTAGGCAACAGTATCAAATTTTTTGAAGCATTACAAAAAAATGGGGTACCTGCAGAGTTGCATATCTATTCCAAAGGTAATCATGGATTTTTAACATATCCCTTACCTGAAGAATGGATGGGCCGTTGTAAAAACTGGATGAAGGCGAATAATTTCATCGGAAATGAATAATGATTAAAAATAAGCTATGTGGTTGCCTCCCCTCCTCCATTATGGTTTTTATTTGCTGCTATGCAGCGTAATTGTAGATTACTCTCTCTCTTGAAGTGTTGGGTTATTGCTATAAACCTGGTAAAGTAACCGGGTATCAATCAATTTGGATAATTATT
>JBBQTL010000150.1:0-14556 GCA_038213285.1 Chitinophagales bacterium | reverse complement strand
GTATTGAGGAGCGTTACCGTGGCCTGCGCTCTCCCCACAAATTAAAAGGCGGCGTAAGTGGCTGTATAAGGGAATGTGCCGAAGCGCAAAGTAAGGATTTCGGTATTATCGCTACTGAAAAAGGCTGGAACCTGATGGTATGTGGCAATGGTGGAAGTAAGCCACAGCATGCCTTGTTGTTAGCTGCAGACCTGGATAGCGAAACCTGCATTAAATATATTGATCGTTTCCTGATGTTCTATATCAGAACTGCCGATACCTTAACAAGAACAGCTACCTGGCTAAATAAAACGGAAGGCGGTATTGACTATCTCCGTAATGTAGTAGTTAATGATAGTTTGGGCATGGCGCAACAATGGGAAGATGAAATGCAGAGCCTGGTGGATTGTTATAAATGCGAATGGAAAGAGGCGATTGAAAACCCGGAGATTAAAAAGCGTTTTAATCATTTTGTAAACGCTCCCGAAGTAAAAGATCCTTCTGTTAAATTTGAAGAAATGCGGGATCAGAAAAAAGTGTCAGATTGGAAATGATTTTTTTACAATTATTAATTAATGTCCGGGCTAATATGCAATAAAGCTATTATTCCTGTGGATACCCAAACCGCGATTGGTTGCTTTTTTTATTATTGCTTACCCCTTTTTTTTTCGATTGCCTGCGTTCAAACGATTGTTTACTTTTTTATTCAGCGATGAATAATCATTCCATGTTTTCTATATGAAATAAGTAACCCGGCGTTCCGGGATTGGGATAACTTTTAAAAAATAAAAAAATGCAAACACTAACAGATCAAAATACAACAACCTGGTTTGTAGCCTGCAATGTGGCAGATGTTCCTGCTAACGGTGGTGTGTGTGTAAAATACGAGGATACCCAAATCGCCTTGTTTCATTTTGCCCGCAGGGGTGAATGGTATGCCACTCAAAACGAATGTCCGCACCGCAGGCAGATGGCGCTTAGCCGTGGTATGATCGGCACCCAGCAGGATGAGCCCAAAGTAGCCTGCCCGTTTCACAAAAAAACATTTTCGCTTGCAACAGGTGAATGCCTCACGGGGGATGAGTGCAGCATAAAAACTTACCCTGTAAAAGTGGAAGAAGGTAAAATATTTATTGGGATAGAAGAATAAAAACGAAATATAAAAACACGAATTGCAGAAACCAATTTCACGAATTAAAAAATGTCAGTTATCTGAATCAAAAAAAAGGAATTTAATAAGGAGACAGGTATCTGTTTATTAATTCGGTTTTAAAAAATTCATGTTATAAAAATAAAAACCCCGGCCGATGTGGAAATTGAACCGGGGCTGATTTTAAATTGATCACAACCTAAAACCAAAAAACAAAACTATGAGTAAAATTTTTAAAAACTTTATTTGCATATGGATGATTTTCATGATCATCGTCGTTTCATTCAATGCCAATGCACAATTTACACTAACAGGACAGTTACGAACCCGTACTGAGGTACGGAATGGGCTGGGCAACCTTGTTTTAAAAGGATCAAAATCCGCGGCTTTCACCTCTCAGCGTACACGTTTGATTTTTGGATACAAATGGGATAGATTAACCTTTGGCGCAAGTGTACAGGATGTAAGGGTTTGGGGACAGGATGCTTCCTCCATTTCCAATTCGGATGGTAGCAAACTGATGTTGCACGAAGGCTGGGCTGATCTTGCATTATTCAATAAAGCAGATACAACTATTAAGACAATGGGAATTGAGCTGATGAGCATAAAAATCGGCCGCCAGGAATTAAATTATGATGACGTTAGATTAATAGGCAACCTGGATTGGTTACAACAAGGACGGCGTCATGATATGGCCTTGTTAAAAACCCTGCATAAAGGCTGGCAGGTAGATATAGGATATGCCTTCAATCAAAACTCAGATGCATTCGGCGTTACCGGTACAGGTTATGTACCTTCAAATGTTGCACCCTACGTAAAAAATTCATTGGGTTTATTGGTACCCACCCCTGCGGGTATTTTGCCAATGGCACCTTCGGGAAATGCGGGTAACAATAGTACAAAAACCGGTGCTCCTGTTTGGTTAAATCCACCCACAACGAACGGCGGTAACCAGGATTATAAATCTTTCACCAGTTTATATATTAGTAAAAAATTCAACCAAACTAAATTATCCGCATTGTTCTTCAATGACAATTTTGGTAAATATAAAACTGATTCAGCAGGAACTGCCACAGCAGGATATGTTTATGGAAAAAGATTTATTTCCTCCGGCGCAAGTGATACCTATGATTACGTTGGTAACAACAGCAGGTACACCTACGGTTTAATGGTTAACCGCACCATGGGCAATGCTTCCGGATTTGGCAAGATCTCTATCCAGGCTGCTTATTATGCACAAAGTGGAAAGAACCGGGATGGTGTAAAAATGAAAAATGCCT
The DNA here is from genome assembly GCA_038213285.1 of Chitinophagales bacterium. Lineage (GTDB taxonomy): Bacteria > Bacteroidota > Bacteroidia > Chitinophagales > Chitinophagaceae > Ferruginibacter. The sequence goes on along the minus strand of JBBQTL010000150.1, from coordinate 12,147 downwards.
ATCATTACACCGTTTCAGCTACCTATCAAAAAGGAAAAATAAGTATTACTCCGGGATATGATGTATTGAGTGGTAACAAGGCCAATACAACCACAGATGAAAAATTTGATCCGTTGTATGGTACTCCTCATAAGCATTGGGGCTATATGGATTTCTTTTATGTTGGAACAGGTTCACCCGCCGGTGGATTAAAAAATCCTTACCTAAAATTTAAATATACAGGCAATACTTTAAGTGCGGGTGTTGATTTTCATTTGTTCTTAACAGATAAAGACATGGCCAGGGCCGATGGAAGTTTAATTGATAAGAAACTTGGAAATGAGTTGGATTTTTTGGTGAATTATAACATGAATAAGTTCGCCAATATCGAATTGGGCTACTCCGTTATGAATGCAACAAGCAGCATGGCTTTTGCCAAGGGCCAGGCCACCACAGATGCTATAGCAAATACTTACAAAAAGGCGGGTAACTGGTTTTACTTAATGCTTCGTTTTACGCCTGATTTCTTTTATGCAAAACCTATTGCCAATAAAAAATAGCACTTGCAACGGAAAATATCAACCTAACTAAATTTTTGTAAAAAAATAAACCATTAAAATTATGAATCAGCCGCTCACCAAATTGAATGTACTTAGTTTTAAAGGCATTCAAATGCAAACCTTCCATATTACCTGGCTTACTTTTTTCGCCTGTTTTTTTGGATGGTTTGGTTTAGCCCCGTTAATGCCCACCATACGCCAGGACCTTGGCCTTACCAAAGCAGAAGTAGGTAATACAATCATTGCTGCGGTGTCCGCTACCATCTTTGCCCGTTTGATTATTGGTAAATTATGCGATACCTGGGGCCCACGTAAAACATACACTGCTTTGCTGTTGATTGGTGCCTTCCCGGTTATGTTGGTGGGTTTGGCGCATAGCTATACCTCCTTTCTTTTATTTCGTTTGGCCATCGGTGTTATTGGGGCATCGTTTGTTATTACCCAGTTTCATACTTCGGTAATGTTTGCCTCCAACATCAAAGGCACTGCCAATGCAGTTGCAGGCGGGTGGGGTAATTTGGGTGGTGGCGTTACCAATATGCTGATGCCCGTAATTTTTGCTTCCATTGTAGGTTTTGGCTATACAAAAGCGGAAGCATGGCGCTATGCAATGATCATACCTGGAGTGATGTTATTGATAATGGCGTTTGTTTATTACAGGTATACAAAAGACACACCTGCCGGTAACTACAGTGAGATCAACCGCCTTAAAAAGGTAACTGGAAAAACCGACTGGAGCATTTTGGCTGACTGGCGTGTATGGGCACTTTCTTTAGCATACGCGGTATGCTTTGGAATGGAAATAACTTTTGATGGTGTGGCTGCTTTACATTTTACTGATACCTTCCATTTGAACCAGGGTGCTGCCGGTTTTTGGGCGGGAACCTTTGGTTTTATGAATATTTTTGCCCGGGCACTGGGCGGTATTTCAGCCGACAAGGTGGGTAAAAAATATGGCATGAGAGGCAAGGGAATTCTATTGGCAATTATGTTGTTGCTGGAAGGATGCGGCATACTGCTTTTTGCTTTGGCCGGATCATTGGAAATGGCGATTGTATCAATGGTAACTTTTGCATTATTTCTTAAAATGGCTAATGGAGCTACTTATGCTATTACGCCGTTTGTAAACGAAAAAAATGTAGGTATGGTAAGCGGTATAGTAGGAGCCGGTGGCAATGTAGGTGGAATGTTATTTGGTTTCCTGTTTAAATCTTCTACTATCAGTTACCTGCAGGCGTTTCAATACATCGGGTATGCGGTGATTGTGGTATCACTGATTGTACTGGTAACGAAATTTGCAATAACGAAAAAAGAATCTCCGGAGTTTACTGGTGCTGCTGAAGAGGCAAAATTGCAGGTGGTATAAACAATGTCTGATGTCTGATCCGATAGCTATCGGATTGATGATTCCTGTTTGTTAACATCCGAAGAGAAATACGAAATCGGATATTGTATAACGCAAGCAAGTTCCACATTGATAAAATGTACAAGTGTGCGACGCAACGATGTTTAATTGGAATTAAAATGTTCGGTACAAAAAAACTTAGGTCTTTTAAACTATCAATAAAAACAATTACTGTTCATTGGCCTCCCTGAAAAAAGGCCCCGGTCATTTATCGGGAGGTGTTGGGAGTAAAAAACTAAAATAATTTGGCTGATCAAAAAAATAGCACTGTTCACAACACCCCGAAACAAAGTACCGTTCCTTTAAAGGGAGGGGATGGGCGTACCACCTGCTGCTATTGCGGTGTAGGTTGCGGTATGATTGTGCAGAAAGATAAGCTGGGTGGATTTAAAGTGGAAGGCGATCCCAATCACCCGGTAAATAAAGGCATGCTTTGCAGCAAGGGGATGAACCTGCATTACACCGTAATGGATACCAGTGACCGCTTATTATATCCTGAAATGCGGTATGGTAAAAATCAGTCACGGCAAAGGGTTTCATGGGATACTGCCCTGGAAAGAACGGCTGCTGTTTTTAAAACACTGATAGAAAAATACGGGCCCGATTCGGTGGCATTTTATGCCTCAGGTCAATGCCTTACCGAAGAGTATTATGTGGTGAATAAGCTGATTAAAGGATTTATTGGCAGCAATAATATTGATACCAACTCGAGGCTTTGCATGAGCTCGGCGGTGGTGGGTTATAAAATGAGTTTAGGGGAGGATAGCGTACCCGTGAGTTATGATGATATTGAACTGGCAGACTGTATTTTTGTTGCCGGTGCAAATCCTGCCTGGTGTCATCCGATATTATGGCGCAGGGTAGAAGCGGCAAGGGAAAAAAATCCGGATTTAAAGATCATCGTAAGTGATCCACGCAAAACGCAAAGCTGTTCTATCGCCAATGTACACCTGCAGTTAAATCCGGGAACGGATATCACATTGCACCATGCTATTGGCAGATGCCTGGTAGAAACCAACTCGGTTGATGCTGATTTTTTACAGGATCATACAGAGGGTTTTCAAAAATACAAGCACACCGTTTTTGAAAGAACAGTTGCGGAAGCTGCTGTTATTTGCGGGGTAAAAGAAAAAGATATCCGCCTCGCAGCTTCCTATATTTCCAATGCCAAAGGATTTATTACGATGTGGACGATGGGCCTCAATCAAAGTGTGATCGGGGTTAATAAAAATCTATCGCTGATCAATTTAAATTTAATCACCGGTCATATCGGAAAACAGGGCTCAGGGCCATTTTCGCTAACCGGGCAACCCAATGCAATGGGTGGCCGTGAAGTGGGTGGATTATCGAATTTGTTGCCTGCGCACAGGGATATGAGCAATGAAAATCATAGAAACGAAGTGGAAAGATTCTGGCAGATACCGTTGGGAACCATTCAATCAAAACCCGGACTTACTGCAACAGAAATGTTTGAAGCGCTGAACGATGGAAAGCTGAAGGCGGTGTGGATTTTATGTACCAATCCATTAATTAGTTTACCAGATGTGCGCAAGGCGGAAGAAGGCTTAAAGAAGGCAAAATTTGTGGTGGTGCAGGATGTGAGCAGCAAACCCGAAACATTGAAATATGCAGATGTCGTGCTGCCTGCTGCTTCCTGGATGGAAAAGGAAGGAACCATGACGAATGCTGAACGCCGTATCAGCTACCTCAATAAAATTGTGAATGCACCGGGCGAAGCCATTCCCGATGCGGACATCATTTGCCGCTTTGCACAAAAGATGGGTTTTGCAGGGTTTGATTTTGCCAACGCTGCTGAGATATTTGCGGAACACGCTGCATTAACAGCAGGTACCAATGTAGATATAAGTGGGTTGAGTTACGATATACTGAAAGAAAAAAAATCTGTTCAATGGCCGTATACCAAATCGCATCATTCCGCAACCGGTAATGATACTAGCGGTTACGGTACGCCCAGGTTATTTACCGATCATAAATTTCATACGCCATCGCAGAAAGCGATCATTCATTCTTTTTCAGATGAAAATTTAAGTGCAGCACCAGATGATGATTTCCCGTTGATATTAACAACAGGACGTATCCGTGACCAGTGGCATACAATGAGTAAAACGGGAAAAGTAAATAAGCTGAAGCAACACATCAGTGAGTCGTTCCTTGAAATTCATCCGTATGATGCAAAAGAGCGTAATATTAAAGACAATGAACTGGTAGAGATTGTAAGTAAGCAAGGGCTCGTTCGGGTGAAGGCAAAATATTCAACCGATATAAAAAAGGGGGTGGTATTTCTTCCGATGCATTGGGGTAAGATTTTAAACAATGATTTAAACAGGGCAAATAATCTTACGGCCAACCTGGTTGATCCAAAAAGCAAGGAGCCCGATTTTAAATTTACCGCTGTACAGGTAAAAGCGTATAAAAAACCCGGACAAAAAATAATTGTAATTGGCGCCGGTGCCGGCGCATGTGGTTTTGTAAAAAGCTACCGTGCTTTAAATGAAACCGACCAGTTGGAAATATTCAGTAAAGAGAATTTTCCATTTTATAACCGGGTGTTGTTACCCGACTATATCAGCGGCGCATTGCCATGGGATAACCTGGTAAAGATGACGGATGAAGAAGAAGCACAATACAATATCAAATTGCACCGTGGTGTAAGTATTGAAAATATTCATCGTGAAAGCAAAACGGTTACAGATAGTAACGGACAATTGCATCACTACAATGTGTTATTAATTGCTACCGGCAGCCGTGCTGCCATGCTGAGAGATGTGCCTTCTTTAAAGGGTATTTTTACGATGCGCAGCAGGAAGGATGCAGATAGTTTTAAGGATCATGTGGACCCGGCAAAAGGCAAAGTAGTTGTATTGGGTGGTGGATTATTGGGCATTGAACTGGCAGCCTCACTTCGGGAAGTGAATGTGGATGTAACTATTGTACAACGTATCTCCAGGTTGATGGACCGCCAGTTGGATCCTTTAGGCAGCCAGTTGCTGCACGAAGAACTGGTTGATAAGGGCGTGGATATTTATTACAATGATGAGATAGATCGTTTTTTGGGCGAGGATCATATTACCGGCATCCGTTTAAAAAGTGGTTTATTGATAGACTGCCAGGCTATTGTAATTGCCATCGGTACGGCACCCAATATTGAAATAGCCAAAGCCGCCAACATTGTATGTAAGCGGGGCGTGGTAGTGGATGAATATTTACAAACCAGCGACCCCAATATTTTTGCCATTGGCGAGATTGCAGAGTTTAAAGGTTTTTTATACGGGATAACTGCAGCAGCCGAACAACAGGCTGAAATTGTGGCAAGATACCTGAGCGGTGATATTTCAAAATATTATGACGGGTCACTGCTGATGAATATATTGAAGATGCATGGTACCGATCTTTGTTCATTGGGTTTGGCCGAATGCCCGGATGATGATCCGGCTTATGAAGAAGTGGTGTTTATTGATAAATCAAGGCGGTATTATAAAAAATGTATCATTCACAATGATCGGTTGGTGGGCGCTATTTTAATTGGTGATAAAGGTGAGTTTCTCGAATTCAGGGATTTAATACAGGATAAAATAGAGCTGAGCGATAAGCGCCTGCAGTTGCTACGTAGCGGCAAAAAAGCCGAGCCGGTAATTGGTAAACTGGTATGTAGTTGCAGCGGGGTAGGTGAGGGAAATCTTCAGAATAAAATAAAGGAAGGTTGTACCGACTTGCTACAGTTGTGCCAGCTAACTGGGGCGGGTATGGGCTGCGGAAGTTGCAGGCCCGAGGTTAAAAATATTTTAGAAAAAGAAAAGAGTGGAGTGGTAGTTATGGAGAACGATATTGCCTTAAAGGTAGTGATGGAATTGAGTTTGGAAGTTGTTTAAAATGTAGGGTGGCCCGTTGCAAAACCCGATAGCGGTGGGCAAAACGATATTAGGTTGCTCTTACGGAGCAGATGAATTTTTGTTATGGTTCTACAAGGATTGGATCAGGTAGAGACCGGTAAGCATGCTGAATAGAATTTATAACGTGAGGAGGATCCCCATTGGTATGTAGTACAAGTGTGCGACGCAACGATGTTGACATGAGAAACTACTGCCGGGTAAAAAAAACAGTAAACAAAAACATTAATGAAATACTCACTAACAATAAAAATTAATTTCCGTGGTGGAATCATTTCACCGGGTGATTTGTATAATATATTGGTTGCAGCCAGTAAAGCCGGTGTAGCCAAAGTGAGTTTTGGCTTGCGCCAACAGTTGCTGCTGGAAGTGCTGAATGATCATTATGCTATTTTAAAAAAGCAGTTGCATTTGCAGGGTATTTTTTATGAAGTTGACAGTGACTATTGTCCCAATATTATCAGCAGTTATCCGGCGGAAGAAGTTTTTATTACCAATACCTGGCTGAGCGAAGGTGTGTATAAAGATGTTTTTGACTTAATGGATCATCAGCCGAAGCTAAAAATAAATATCTCCGACAGCAACCAGAGTTTTACACCCATATTAACCGGTAATATTAATTGGGTAGCATCTTTAAGCGCCCCGCATTTCTGGCATTTGTTTATTCGCTTTCCCAAAACAAATATCATTTACGAATGGACGGAAATGGTGTACACCAATGATATTGCCCGGATGAGTAAACATATTGAGGAACTGATATTCGAGTACCAGGACCAGTTTTTTGACAACCCGCTTGTAAAAGGAGCCGATCTGTTCGAGTTGATAAGCCGGCAAAATTATATCACCAAAACATCTGATTCGCCTGCACGGTTGCCCACATTTAATTTGCCCTATTACGAAGGGTTAAACCGCTACCAGGACAGATACTGGCTGGGGATTTACAGGCGGGATGAACTGTTTTCTGTTGCGTTTTTAAAAGAGTTGTGCCAGTTGTGCCTGCAAACAAAAATCGGGCAGTTATGCTCCACACCGTGGAAGACAATTATCATAAAAAATATCGAAGAAAAAGACCGTGTGTACTGGAACAGCCTGCTGGCCAAACACCAGGTAAACGTACGGCATGCCGCCAATGAGCTCAACTTCCAGGTAGAAGACAATTGTAAAGAAGGGCTTGAGCTAAAGAATTATTTATTACAGGATTTGCACAATGATGATATCCGAACATTCGGAATTTGTATCGGTATTAAAACCAGAAAAAAGAGCGAAGTATTCAGCAGCATCCTGGTTAGAAAAAGGCCGCTGTTGACCATTGCGGGTATTGGCTTTTTTAATGTATTTGATATTTTATGTGCCAAGGACTTTAATCCCAATGAGCGGACGGGAATCATTTACAGTAAAGGTGTCCCTAAGTTTTTGCTGGCAGAACAATTGAGGCGTGCCATTATCACTTATTATGCATACCAGCAATCAACACAATCTGCATCAGCCAGACCGGAACCTGTTAAAAAGGAAGCGCCGGCAAAGCCTTTAAAAATTACTTATTTACACCAGTGCAGTCATTGTTTGTCGGTGTATGATGATAAAGCGGGTGAGCCGGAAAACAATATTTTACCGGGCACCGCTTTTGATATTTTACCAGCCGGTTATTCCTGCCCTTTGTGTGAGGCACCCAAAGAAGAATTTGTAAAAATTGATCAGCGTAAATTGGGTTTACAAACCATTTAGTTCCGAATGCGCATTAAAATTACGGAAACATTTTTTTTGTACCTCACTGAGTGGAATTTTATATGTATGAATATGTTCCAGCATAAATTTCATACTGTGCCGGGTGAGTTCTTTTGCTTTCAACAGGTGGATAATATATGATAAGCCTTTTGCTGTATAAATGGCGCAAAGCGGCTCAGGTTCATTTTTATTGGTATAAACATACGCATCGGCCGATGGGTGCTCCTGGTAAACGGCTATAAGGTCCTCCAATAGCCTGGTTTCCATGAGGGGCATATCGCAGGCCAGCACAAATAAATCTTCAGCGGGGTATTGAACATGCACGCTCAATACTCCTGCCAGCGGGCCTTTTAAAGCTAAGTTGTCATCATCTTGTATCAATTGTGTTTCCTTAAACACAGATAGATAATCCTTGTACTGTAAAGCATTTACCGATATCAGTACATTCAAATGCAACGATGAGATTTTATCTACTGCAGTTTGTGCCCAGGTATTGGCATGTAATTTAATCAGGCCCTTATCGGTACCCATTCTTGAACTTTGTCCGCCACATAAAATTAAACCCAGCATTGCATCGTTATTTAAAATCAGTTATCATCAATATGATGTGGTTTGGTATCGGCATGTCCTAAACTTTTCTCCGGGTTTACCACGTCCCTAACCATTTGCTTTAATGCTGTTATTTCCGGGAATCCACCGTATTCTTTCCGGTCAAAAATTTTTTTTTCGTTGATGGTGATTTGGAAATTGCCACTTACTTCGCTGGGTTGTAGGGTGACAGCTTTAAGGTCATCAGCAAAGGTAGTAAGCAGTTCCTGGGCCATATAGGCCGAGCGTAATAACCAGTTACATTTGGGACAATATTCAATGACAATGGCAGGTTTCATTTCCTGGTGTTTTAAGATATCAAATGTACAATGAATAAAGATATTATTATCAATCAACGATCACGTTGCAGGAAAAGGCCACGGCTCAATCACATTTAGCTAAGCTCCATGGGAACTTCGTTGTTTATAGTTAACCATCGTTCTACGCACTTGCTCCGTAGGTGCCTCGTAAACTACGTGGCAACTGCGGAGCCGAATACCATCATTGACAAATATTTCTATAAACACGATGCCCCGCCGGATGGCGGGGCAAAATTCCTTAATTTAATGACATTGGGGTGCGGCCTGTACCGACGGTGCCATATTAAAATAGAAAAAAATTTCTCACCTTTGAATTATGTACACCATCAGTCAACTATTTATTTATCCGGTAAAATCACTCGGAGGTTTTGAAGTATCGGCTGCACAACTAACAGACCGTGGCTTTCAATACGACCGAAGGTGGATGCTGGTAGATACCGATAATCATTTTATTACGCAACGGGAATGTCCGCAAATGAGTTTATTGCAAACGGCTATTGAAAATGATTTGCTCGTTATTTATCCTAAAGATGATACAGACGATAGATTAGCAATATCGTTACAACAGGAAACCGGAAGAATATGCAATGCAAAGGTTTGGAATGATGAATGCATGGCTCTGTACGTAAGTGAAATTGCCGATGAATGGTTGTCCCGCAATTTATCAATTCCATGCAGGTTAGTTTATATGCCGGATAAAGGGCGGCGGAAAGTAGATCCAGCATACGCTTTTAATAATGAGATCACCAACTTTTCGGATGCGTTTCCGTTATTGATCATCGGTCAATTGTCGCTGGATGATTTAAACAACCGGTTGGAACAGCCTTTGCCAATAAACCGTTTCAGGCCAAATATAGTTTTTACTGGTGGAGCGGCTTATGACGAAGATTTGATGGAACACATTACGGTAAATCATATTGACCTGTATGGTGTAAAATTATGTGCCCGATGTACCATCACCACCATTGATCAAACCAATGGTCAAAAAGCAAAGGAGCCGCTCAAAACATTTGCCACTTACCGAATGAAAAACAACAAGATTTATTTTGGTCAAAATATGCTATACGGCCAAACCGGGGTTATCAATGTGGGGGATGTAATTGAGGTGATCAAAAAAAAGGAACGGTTTTTATTTGATGGCAGTGAAGGCAACTCACTTGTTGCATAACGTTAAAGGATGCAGTAAAACGACTGTCGTTATTATATGCAATGATTAATCTCAAACGGCGCAATGACTCGGCCTTGCACCGGGCTAAAGGAAATCGCCTGGAATAAATAAGCCCGAAGCCCACTTCCCGCCGTTGTTGGTGTTCGTGTGTATGGCAGGCAGGGGTGGCACCACCAACAACTAGATAAGTGGTAACGACAAAATTATACATCCGGTAAGTGTTGTTGGTGAAAGCCAAGCTTTAAAGCTAACTGCACGAACACCAACAACGGCGAAAAAAGTGGTGACGATAAAATTGTACAGCCGGTAAGTGTTGTTGGTGAAAGCCAAGCTTCAAAGCTAACTGCACGAACACCACCAACGGCGAAAAGGAAATCGCCTGGAATAAATAAGCCCGAAGCCCACTACCCGCCGTTGTTGGTGTTCGTGTGTATGGCAGGCAGGGGTGGCACCACCAACAACTAGAAAAGTGGTAACGATAAAATTATACATCCGGTAAGTGTTGTTGGTGAAAGCCAAGCTTCAAAGCTAACTGCACGAACACCAACAACGGCGAAAAAAGTGGTGACGATAAAATTGTACATCCGGTAAGTGTTGTTGGTGAAAGCCAAGCTTCAAAGCTAACTGCACGAACACCAACAACGGCGAAAAAATTTCGCTCCGTAGTACGCAACGTCCCTGGCCAACGCACAGGCTGGCAGGAGACGCTGCTGTGAAGGCGCTGCTGTGAAGGAAAATATGTTGCACGGCCAAACCGGGGGGTAATAAAAGTGGGGCATGAACTTGTGATAATCAAAACAAAGACACCGGCATTTTTTGATGGGTTTTTATAAATCGGGCATGGAGAATTACTCATCATTCACCATTCACCATTGCCCATTGCCCCCCCTAAATCTCATTCATCCATTTTTTAAATTCAGCAGAATTTTCCTGGCTTACTACTATTTCATCATTTATCGGGATGGTCAGTTCCACCACCACTTTGCTTTTTTCGGAAGGAATAAAACGTTTGATATAGTTTACGTTCACAATGTATTTCCTGTTAACCCTGAAAAATTTATTTTCATCCAGTTCCTCAATTAGCTCACTCAGGTTACGGGCCTCAGTCAAAAATTTCTTGGATTCCTTATCAATCGAAAATATTAGTTTATGTTCTGTATAAAAACAAGCTACATCATCTGCCTTTATGCTTTGAAATTCCATGCCTTTTCTTACGATGATCCTGTTTCTTTTTTGATTCTTTTCCTTTACAGAATTTAAGAGCGATGAATAATTGCCGATAAAATGTTTTTGTAAAAAATAGTATTTGCGGATGGCTTCCATCAGCCTGCCATCATCCACCGGTTTTAATATATAATCAATGGCATTGTATTCAAAGGCTTTAATAATAAATTCATCATAAGCCGTTAAAAAAATTACCGGTACAGTGATGGTGGTAGCTTCAAAAATGCCAAATGATAAACCATCCGTAAGGTGGATATCCATGATAATGAGATCGGGCTGGCGGTTGTGATTAAACCAATGAATCGTTTCCTGGATAGAGCTGGTAGCCGCTATTACATTGATATCAAGATTGAGTGATTCAAGTTTTAACAGCAAGCCTTCCAATGCTGGTTTCTCATCTTCTATAATAAGTATTTTCAACATAGCTAATAACTTAATAGGGGCAGTTTTACAATAAAATAGCCTGCATCCTGTTCGATTATAATTTCCTTTTTGGTTAGAATGCGGTATCTGTTGGATAAGTTATGTAATCCTATTTTAGAGGAAGGCAAAAAATATTTTTTCGGTACAATTTTGTTTTTAACGGTAACGAAATTATTATTTACCTGTATTAAAATGTATATAGGAGCATCATCTGTAAACTCGTTGTGCTTGATGGCGTTCTCTACTAATAGCTGCAGGGAAATTGGAGGAATGAGGAAATTTTCGGTTTTAACATCTGCGATCTCTATGACTAAATTAACGGCCTGCTCGTACCGTATTCTGAAAAGGTAAAAATGATGACTTACAAACTCCAGCTCTTCTTTCAGCAACACGAACTCTTTATCCTTATTAAATAAAATGTACCTGTAAATGGTAGCAAGATTATTATTAAATAAGTAAGCTGTCTCCGGGGCGGTTTTTATCAGGTGAGAGAGTGTATTAATGGAGTTAAATATAAAGTGTGGGTCAATCTGGTTTTTAAGGGCGGTTAATTCAGCTTCGGATCTTGCATAATTCAGCTCTTCGGCTTTGAGGGTGCTGGTTTCCCTTTCCTCGGTTAAATAAATAATTTCGTACACACAGGTAACAATGATTACGAAAACCATAATTGCGCCACACGTTCTAAATAGAATTCCAGCATGACTTTTTCCGGCTGAATACATTAATAATGATAAGCTAAGCAGGGATGTAAAAAAAGTAAAAAGGATATGGATGATAATCCGCCTTATAAAGTCGCTATACACATTGCGATCTTTTCGATACCACTTGTTTCTTAACTGGCGCATCA
>JBBQTL010000149.1:0-14865 GCA_038213285.1 Chitinophagales bacterium | reverse complement strand
AAAAATTTGAAACCTGCCTTCATCAATTATTCTCTCTGCCTGTTTGCCGAGGGCATCCTGGTTGAGGGCAATGATGGCTTTGTTGGTCAAAATGCTTTTGGTACTATCCGTCATTTTTCTCAAATCATTTCCGGCCATTAGTGGCGAACACATCATTGCCCACAAACTAAAGTGAGAGCGGTTTTCATTAAATGTCATGTGTCCATTTCCTACCTGTAACATATCCATATCATTCCAGTGGCCCTTGCCTGAATAGGGTTGCAGCGTACGCTGCATATCCAGCGTTACCAATACACCGCCGCCCCATACTTTGCCATCATCAGCATATAAGCCATGGTCAAAATTATCAGCAATATCTCCGGTGGTGCGCCAGCTATGCCCAATATCTTTAGCCCATTTCCATGGCTTGGTTACGCCCCATTCGCAAATGCTCAGTACCATGGGTCGGCCCGCTTTCCTGATGGCATCGCTAAACATTTTATAAGAAGATGGTGCATCTAAATTATCTGTATTGCACCAGTCTATTTTTACATAATCAACATCCCACGCAGCATAAGTCCGCATATCCTGATACTCGTAGCCACGGCTTCCCGGTCGCTTGGCACAGGTGCACAAACCTGCACAAGTGTATATGCCAAATTTTAAACCCTTACTGTGTACATAGTCAGCTACTGCTTTTATGCCCGACGGAAATTTTACGGAGTCTGCAACAATATTTCCATTTGCATCCCTGCTTATTTGCCAGCAGTCGTCAATATTGATGTATTGATATCCGGCGTCCTTCATGCCACTGCTCACCATGGCATCCGCCATTTCTTTAATTACTTTTTCATTGAGCCCATCGCACAGAAAATAATTCCAACTGCTCCAGCCCATCGGGGGTGTGGCGGCAAGCTCAGTGTATTTCTGAGCCTGCACTTGGCTGTTAACAACTAAAAAAATAATGAATGAGAAACAAGAGATTTTCATTTTTGTTAATTTTAATATGCGTTGAGTTTAACCAATAAGGACAATCAATTTGTTTATTGGCAGTATACCTTCATGATCTAATTTAATTTGAGAACTTTACCAACTGAATCGGCCCAATTAACCCCGAGGATTTTAGCGGTTTGTTTTTATTTAAATATTCTTGTACTGTAGAAGTGTCCCATACGTTATTAAGCTTTCCAAACTCCACAAAATCTCCAATTATTCTATTGCTGTACTTTTTGCCCACAGTAACCTGTAAGGTGTTATCTTCTTTTATGAATGCACTCACTTCAAATTTCCTTTTGGCATACCAGATTGTATTCAACAGCTTTCCATTCAATTGTACGCTGGCAGTAACGCCAACCTTTCCTAAATCAAGCAAATACTTTTCCGCCTTTATTAAGATAAGAAACAGGTGCTTTAAAGTATATTTTTAATGGACAAATCCGGAAAAATGTTTGATGTCGGTATTTTCAAAATAAGTTAATGATTGCAGGCTGGTAATATTTATTGGATCTATCTTTTTATTACTACGGGTATCAAAACTAAGTGTGCCTTTGAAATCAGTAATCACTGTATTTTCTTTGATGCCCGCTGTTGACTTTATTGCTTTTCCATCTCCTTTCTCAAACACGAAAATACGGGATTCTCTTACTCCGAATGTGAATGGATCCTCTTAGATTTATATCGGGAAAATCTTTATAGTACAAATAAACTTAAGCGCACGAAAGCAATCGTCCTTTCACCTATTAAAAACACTGATAGTTAAATTGAAAGTCAATATACACTGTATTGACGGAGACCCTGCATGAAAGGACATAATCATTATCATCAACAATATAGCTATTGTAATCTAATACAACTGGAATGTTTGTGGTTTGTATAATCTTTTGCTTAAGCAGATTTTTACATGGATTTCCAAAATTAATCAAAGACTGGTAGAAGAATAATTCAAAGCCAGTTGAATAGAGGAAGGGCATAGCTCGAACTTGCTTACTATAATATTGAAAATTGCTAATAGTAGGTTGTGATGAAGCCAAAGAACTTTCACTGGTGCTGATAATGTTTCCATTATTCCAAATGAACAATGTAGTAAAAAGATTGGTATTGCCTGAATTAAAGGTCTCTCTTTTTATCAGTTGATTTTGGTTGTCATAAGAATACTTCACAATTTGTTCCGGCGGAGCAGGATAAAAAATTGTAGGGTCACTTGATCCGTAATATAACACTACCCGGCCCTTGGCATCCACAATAAAATATTTAGTGTACTGGCTGTCTCCGTCGATAAATATCGTATCCCCGCTATAAGAAATCGTATGTGCGAAAATAACTGGTGCTGGTGCCGCAAAATACGTTAGCTGGCTAACCCTGGCTCCGTTGTAAATGTTAACAACATTATTGTAAGTCAGCTTTGGATCAAGCACACCGGTACTTTGATAAGAAATCTCACTTAATTTACAATTTTGATTAGTTTTTGTAATAGGCGCAGGTCTGTAGGGAAAATCAATTTGTAGTTTGTCGCAAGCGCCCGCCGCTACATCTATCATCCCTTGTAATGAATCAGTGCCACAGTAAGCGACCCATTGATAAGAGCCGGCCGGAAGATTATAAGTTGCCGCACCTGGCTCGCCGCAATCAGGAGCGGAAGAAAAACTTTTCTCTATTGTTCCTTGCTGGTTATTCACCTTCACTTTTACAGAACCATTGCATAAAACGTTTGCCCATAACATCACATACCCGTTATTTGATTGAGTACCTTTCTTAATCGGTGAAGAAAAATGGCCGAGAGTGATTTCATTTGAACGACCGGTGGCATTCAAAGCCTGTCCAATAAATGTGGCAATTACTTTATTAGAGTCAATCGCTGAAATGGTGACATGTAAATCACCTCCTTTGTAAGGAATGGCTGAGTATATAGTATCTATTTCATTTTGATAAATAAATTTTGCCTGGTCAAGGAAAGTTTTATAAGTTTTACCCTTCTGGAAAGCAGCGTCTGTTGTTTTTAATTTGATCCTTATAAATTCACTACCACCTGCCGACTTACCAGTAAGGGTGAGCACGGTAAATACACCTTCCTTTGTGAGATACGCCGTGTCAACAGGGCCATGGTATAAAATAGCACTTGCCGTAAAATCCCACTCGCTTTTTACTACAGGGTCGCCGCCGTTTCCCGGAAATGTATTCACTCCGCCCTCATAGCTATATTCCTTTTGGCATCTCCAGAAAATAAGAGTGCAAAAGCATATCATGATTATTTTAAAAGGTATCCGCATGCGTAAGCTTATTTCTTTTTGAAAACATCCTTCCGCGGTGAACAGCCTGGAATTCTGCGGTTGGATTACTTTGTTATTTATCAACACTTCCTGTTAAATTTGCAATGCGTCGTTATTATAGCTGCACTGATAATTGATTTTTTATCATTTGGTAATATAGACCACATTGTCGTTTTAAAAAATTAATTATTGATTATTACAATGCATATATCTGCTTAAGCTGCTATAATTTAATTTGAAAACCTAATTAACTGAATAGGCCCCATCAAACCGGCAGGTTTCAACGACTTGTCTTTATCCAAATATTCTTGTACAGGAGAAGTCGTCCATATATTTTGAAGCTTTCCAAACTCCACATAATCGCCAATTATTCTGTTTCTGTACTCATTGCCCACAGTCACTTGTAAGTTGTTTTCTTCTTTCAGCAAAGCGCTAATATCAAATTGCGTATTAGTATACCAAACAGTACCCAATGGCTTTCCATTCAATAGTATGCTGGCAGTTACGCCAACTTTCCCCAAATCCAATATCACTTTTCCGCCTTTATTCAGATAAGAAACAGGTGCCTTAAAGTTTATACTGTACTGGGCAAATCCTGAGAAATATTTAATGTCAGTATTTTCAAAATCAGTTAATGACTGTAGGCTGGTAATATTTACAGGCGCTATTTTTTTATTACTACGGGTATCAAAACTAAGCGTGCCTTTAATATCAGTAATCTCAAAAGATTCTTTCTTTTTAATCGCTGGCTTTATTGCTTTTCCATCTCCTTTCTCAAACACAAAAATCCGGGATTCTCTTGCTCCAAAACTGAATGGAATTTTCGTTCTCCCATCTAACGTTTTGGTAAAAGCGATAGGAGTAATTGAGCCATCCTTTGGGTTGTATTCTTTTACAGATGTGTTTACTGATCTGAAATATAAGTCACGTATATTTTCTTTGTCTTGCTGATTGAAAACAAAATAAAAGTCTTTGTTGCCCAGCGCCCTGTGTGTGTATAAAAATGTAGCCGTGTCGGTAGACAGCGTTTCAAAATCGGGTTGTAGTTTGATTTTATCCAACACTGTATTCATCGATTCACCCCAATAGACTTTGCCCTTGCCGTAGTTGTTTTCTTTAAGGTTAACGCCATCTACTTTGCCCCAAATATTATCAATTAACTCATTGAAACGAATAGCGTTTTTTTTGATGCCGTACATGGATAATAGTTTGGTTGGTTTTGGCCCATAAACTATTAAGCCCGCTTTTATCAATTGTTCCAGACGCTCTAAGGTGGCCAGTTCCATACCCATATTTTCGGGTAAGGTAAGTAGTGAGAAGGCAACATTGCCAAAGGTTAATTTGCCATTTTTTATGGCGATTTTATTTTTGAGAATATCATAATTGGCTACGTGAATTTGATAACCATTCGGAATATTCACTGCATTGCTTGCCTCCAAATATTGCGGCAACTGATCGCCTACATAATACAATATATCTGCCTGCATTTGCCCTTGCTGCAACATGTATTGAATCCTCGATTGGTAATCCATCCATGAACCTGCAAAATTGAACCAGCTATTGTTTCGGTTAAAATGAGAACCAAATCCACCAAGCGTCATTCCGGCAACCGTATCAGCAGGCTGGTGTACATAACTGTGCAATATCATTTGATTGATGCCGGAACTGTAAGCCCGGTCACCATAAGGTTTTAATTCCGCCGGAGATTCGCTGTAATGCGCCATGCCCGTATAGGCCTCTGATCCCAATACTTTTTTATTATTAAACAAAGTAGCACTTGCCAAAAATTCCAGGGGTACATTTTTGGAAGCATTGTATTCCAGAGTGGTGGTTTTACCATTATGCCCTGTCCAAAATTCAGTCATAGGCATATCGGCATATTGGTTTGTTTTCAATACATCCAACGGTGGATATCCAGGGCCGCCATAAATTACTTCAGCATGCATATCCAGTTTGTTTTTATGACAAAGGCTGTTGAATTTTTTATAGTAATTGTTTTCTATTAATTTGGCAATAGTGGTGCGGAAGTCAAATAAGAATGCTTCGGTAGTAGCAGCGTCACTAACCATTTCGCCACATAATGCTGGAATAAAGGGCGTGATTTTATATCCTCTCCTGGCTTCAAATTCATTCGGCAAGCTTTGTGTCCAATTTTGCAAGGCACATTCCCAACTGTCTATCAACAGAAATTTAAAAGTGTTGCCTGCCAGGTCGCCGGCTTTATCTATTAATTTTTGAGGGAATTGACTGAAGTGAAATGCTACCACATTGGAATCCATTTTATCACATTCCAAACCTTCGCCCTCTTTTGTAGCAGGGGCATTTACAGCTCCTGTAGTAGTGTAACCAAAACGAATAATTTTCCAGTTGCCGGCAGGTGCATTCCAGCGCAGCATTCCATTTGCATCCATTTTGTTTGTTATATCCAACACCTTACTTTGGTTTACAGCGCCATTAGACAGTCCTATATCCTCGAAACTGCTTTTGTCGCCGGCTTTCACCATTACCGTTTTTTCCTGGTGAAATTGAATGCCCGGATTATAAGTAGGGGATTCATCTTTTTTGAGCAATTCTACTTCAGCCAATGTTAATGCCAACCACGAGTCTGTATAGCTGAAATCTTTTATAGCTAATTTGAAGTAACGTGATTTGGTTGCAGGAATTTCAATTTGCTTCATTTCATTCAATCCTTTTACATTAAATTTTAGCAGTTGCTGAAAGTCTTTTCCATCGGATGACGAAGACAATACATAGCTCATCTCAAAATCTTTTGGACTGCTCCACGTAAATTCTTTTCTTGGTAATAGACAAATTTTATTCGCTTCAAACTCAGAAGTAAATTGAAAAGTAATCGCATTTCCCCTGTCTACTTTTACAATACTAACCGGGTTGCCATCTGCCAGCACATTGGCGTTCGTACTATCATTCAACAGTATTATTGGTGTTGCTTTTTGAAAAGAATTTTTTTCCGTCGATGACGGAAATGCTACCACGGCAACATCTTTATAAAAATTATCCCTGCCAAAGGGGCGTTCTAATTGCATCGAAACTGTTTTGCCTCCTTCTACATTGGTATTGGCCCATGTAAACATTTTCATCGATTTTTCTGGAGTAATCCAGGGGCCACCACTCGAACTCCAGCCATCGCAGTTGTGTGCGCCAATGCTAAGGCCCAATCTTTTAGCTTCTGTTAGCGCCCATTTAAATAGTTCATACCAGGCATCTGTACCAAATTTTACCTGGGGTACCGAATATTTTTTGTTGTCAATTAATCCAATATTCAAAATAGTTGCCTGGGCAATACCCTGCGTTTTCATGCTTTCAAGGTCTTTAGTGATGCCATCTTTTGATATGGATCCCTGCACCCAATGCCACCAGGTATGCACTTTTGATGATTGCGGCGGATTTTTAAAATCATTATTATTCAATGCAGCCTGAATTGGCATTTGAGAAAACCCTGATTGAATCACAAAGAAGCAGGTGAGTATTACAAACGCAGTTTTTTTCATTTAAATGTTATTTGGATGCTGTTATTGCTGAGGACATTGATCTTTGTTCCTGTTATTTGAATGCCAGTTTTTCTGTATGAATTACTGCGATCAAACCATTGTATGTTGAATTAACCTTTATGCCATGCAAATAAAAATTTTCGAGCAATACATTTTTGATGTTGAAAGTATCGTCAAAACCCATCAGTTGAGAGTAGGGGAGTTGATCGCCTTCTACAGTTATGTTTTTGAAATGGACGTTTTCAATTATTCCTCTTTGGGTGTCTTTTGAATAGCGTGACTTCAATATCTTAAAATCGATCAGCCAGCCTCTTGCATCTTCTACCCGGATATCTTCATACAATATGTTTCTAACCAGGGCCCGGTCGCCGTTGTGAATGGTGAATGTTCCCTCCGGTCCTTCTACATGAATCAAATCGCAGTTGCGGAATGTTACATTTTGTATGGTATCGGTCCGGGTTTCAAAACCAATTTCAAGGGCGTTTCCCCACATTCCATTCCACATCACGCAGTTTTCCACAACAATATTATCAACCGTAAAGCTGCTGTTGAATTTGGTAAAATAATTTACGCCCGACTTAATGGCAATGCAATCATCCTTTGTTTTTATAAAACAATTATCAACCAGAACATCCCGGCTGCCAACGATATCTATACCATCGTCCACGGCATTGTCCGAAACTATTTTCATGTTACGGTAGGTAACATTTTTTGAAGCAAAGGAAGCACAGCACCAGTGCTTTGCATCGGCAATAATAAATCCTTCGAGCAATACATTTTGGGACTGATTAATTTCGATAGGACGAGCCTCCTGTTCTTTATACATGCTGTTGTCAATAATTCCACGACCAATGATTTTGATGTTTTGTCTACCGTCTGCAATGAAGGAACCTCTCACTACTGCACCACCGGCAATGTAAACGGTTTGATTGCTTTTTAATTGAACGATACCGGAGGTATGGGTTTTACCTCCTTCAAAATAGATAACATTGGTATCGTTTTTATTTGGAATATTTATCTCCAATGGATTGGCAAAAATAAAGAGTGGCCGCTTTAAATTTTTATTGATTTCAACACTCAGATGCTCTGGTTTGGATAATGTAAAGCTGATCTGGTTCCGGTAAAGTTCACCTTCAATCTTCTTGTTTTTTGGACGGATATCATAGTTGTAAACTGTTGCCATAAAAGTTACTTTTACCGTTACCTTTCCCTCAAAAGAGAAGTAGGCATAGGCAGCCGATGGGGTATTGTAAACAAACACTTTTTGCCCGTTTACTTCCAGCATAAACTCCGGTGCCGGCGTTATGCCTTTTGGGGCATCATACAGGATTACTTTATCCGCTTTTGCTGTACAAAGCAGCAGCGTTGAAAATAGCAGCAAAAGAGAAATATATTTCATGGAGAATGTTTTCATTTTATTGTCTCTGACTAGTGGAATGTTGATACTGTTGTTCCGTAAAATTCCAGTTGCTAACCCTATGGCAGAAAGTGATGAAAGATTTTCTGTGTTTTTTAAACTCAAATTAAAAACCGGATGCTTTTTTACTGATGGTTTTAAAACCCAGCAGCGGATCATTTACCAGGAATGCGCCCGCTTCACTTAAGTCTGCATTACTGTTGTATTGGTAACTACCAGTACTTACAGTATTATAAAAAGATTTATCATTCCCGTCATACCAGCCCCAAAATATCCAGCCCATTCCGTTTGCCATACATGTTTGCATCAAAATTCTGGGATTATATAATACGTCTTTATTTTGCTCAATACCTGCTTTATCCCAACCAAACTCGCCCACTACAACCGGTGCTTTTAACGCCGCTAGTGTAGGTATCACTTGTTCTACCGAATTAGGCGGAGTCCACGAAGAAAAGGTTCTGTCGGCGGTGCGCCAAAAACCGTACATGTGTATAGAAAGCATTATATTTTTTTCAGGATCACTGTCAAATAATGCATCACCCCAGATTAACAGACTGTTAGGATTTTGTCCGCAATTGCCACCGGCATCAATACAAATTAAACTGCGTATGCCTGCATCCCTGAATCTTTTTATGGCAGTTTTATGACAGTTAAACCAATCAATAGTATTATCGCCCCATTCGTTGGCAATATTAATAATCATCTTGCCTTCATAATCTTTTAATACCTGCAGCATGGCTGGTGCAAGCCATTCATCCACTATTTCTTTTAATCCCATTTTACCGTTAGCCGCCGGCAGTGAACATTCCGCAACACAGGTGCCATCATGCATTTCCATCATCGGTACCAGCCCGGCAGCGACAGCTTTTTGAAGCAGGTTTCTTTTTTGGTCAGCAGTTATCGATTGGCTATTCCATGTCCATGAACTGCCACTCGTAACCAGGCGAACTACGTTTGCTTTTGTTTTAGGTATTTCAACTGACAAAGCATTTAAACTGTTGGCCTCGTTTAACCAGATATGAACGCTGTTTACACCATAAGGTATCCAGGGCGCCCCATCTTTATCTACAATATTTCCATCCTTTACTTTTAAACCTACGTAAGGTGCAGGAGGTTGTGGGGGAGAAGGGTCAGGTGTTGCAATTGATTTCTTTTTGCAACTACAGCATAGCAGTAATGCAAATATTACAATGGCTGACAAGCAAACTTTTAAATATAATCGCATCGTGTAGTTTTCATAAAGTTAATTTTCTTTCAAATACAACTTGCCCGTACTGTGCTGCAATTGTTGGGCAATAAGCGGCTGCACTTGACATGGTGACAACATAGGTGATAGTCTATTCCGGTTTTCCGGACTGATTTGAAAATGTGGTTTCATAACGGCCGCAATTTTTTCCAGGATAGCTTTGATCTTATAATCTATAGACTTGATTTATTTTTGAATTGCTTATAAAAAGTAAATAGAACTTTACATAAGCCCGTTTCATTTATAAGCAGGCGTTTTAAGAATTTTTAACCAGATATTTTTATACTGTACCATCATCGGCGGGCCTACATGTACCTGCACCCCGATTTGCCCTTTCATCTTCTGGTTTACGGTGTCGTTATCTGTTACATCGCTCACCAGTACTCCATTTATGTAATGCTGTATGTGGTTGCCGATTACTACAATATGATATTCATTCCAGCCGTCATTTTTGATAAACGATTTTAAGGAATCTGCGTTGGCAGTTGGTTGAATTTTTCCTTTATGTGTCCATACATTCGATTGAATATAGCTTTCTACCGGCTCATTTTTTTTCATCAATTGGATGCAGTACTACCGTTTCACCACGGGCAGCCAAAGTAGTTCTGCTTGTGTAAGTCATGCATCTTTAAACTCAATTGTCAATGCATTGGGCATTTTGGTAATATTGCTTAGCATTTATTTCAGCTCAACAGGTATTTTGGCATCGCCATTTAATTGGATGATGATAAAGTTAACTGCTTCTATCATTAAATATGGGTAACGGGATACAAAGTCAATAATATCAAACTGACAATTTATTTAACAATGTAAACGAAACACCATCCGCAACAAGAAAAAAGGAATAGTAATACCTTTTTGTTTACTGAAAATTAATGATGTAAAATATTTCACCTGTTTATGCTGAAAAAGTAAGGAAATGGAACCAATACCCGGCAATCATGATGCGTATCACTTTTCCGCAATCAGCAACACAACACGCCAACTTTTTACTACTTTATTTCCCCTGCCATGCAGGCTAATAACGATGTGGTACTTACCTGCTGTTTTAGGTAAATCTACTTTCACCATACGGCGGCTGACTGCATAGGGCGCTACGGAATATTGATAGGTGTTGCTGCTATAGGTGCTGTCTGCCTGCATTACTACTGCGGTGAAAAAACTGCTGTATGAGTACTCTGTGTCGTTAATGACAGCCACTGGAAACTCAGCTTGTGCGCCACTCCAGCCATTGATGGTAAAATCTGTTTGCCACAGTTCGGCACACACGCCAAGTGCGGCAAATGCATCAGGCACATATTTATTATACGAGGCATCAAATAGCAGCGAAGGGATGTCAATAAAATTATCGCTGGTGGCGCCGCCTTCAATGGATCCTGCAATGCCAAAGGGATATAGCACACCGAAGCAGCTTCTGCCGGCCCGCCAATATTCTGTTACTGCGGCCAGGTTTCTTGCATATAGATGTTGCCGCTCTGCCGCAGTGGCATTTGCACCCAACACAGCATCGTAATAATCTTTGGTAAGCGTAGTGCCTTTGCCGTTACGGTGCAGCCACAAATAAGCATATTCATTGATGATGCAAGGTTGCTTCCAGTACCAGTTGTGCGGTATGCCATAAGTAGATTGAAAAGGTAAATAAAAGGTGGAAGGCAGTTTGGTGGCAGTGGCCAATTGCGCTGTGGTAAAAGGTTTTTCTTTAAGCGCTTCCACGGTTTTCATTTCTGTACCTGCTACCCAGCGTTCAAAGTATGGATGTGCTTCCCTGATGTCTGTGGGGCTTGCGGGCGGCGACCATCCATTGTCCCATATACGATGCGATAAATCAAGACCACGAACGGCATTAATGGCCTCGCCTGTTTGTGGAGCCCAGGTTTCATTTTGTGCATCCCAAACAATTACACTCGCATGGTTCCAGCGTTCCTGCATCCATGCTGTGTATTCTTTTATTAATTGTTTGGTAGTTAAATTTTGGGGCCAGATACTCCATCTTTTATACGGGTCCGCAGCTTCTTCTTTCACGCTGCCAATTGCGGGGTTATATGCATACCATATTGCATATTCATCCATTAACATCATGCCTTCTTCATCGGCTATTTCGTACCACAGCTCAGGCGGCGGGCCAATGCATATTCTTGCTGCATTCATCTCCATGGCTGTAAAGCTCCTGAAGAGTTTGCGTACCCATGCACTGTCCCAGGGTAGTTGTTTGCAGGCAGTGTCTTCAAAAAAACGGTGAGCTGCAAGGTTGGGGCCTCTTAAAAAACAGGTTTTATTATTGAGGGTTGCCCGGTTGGTAAAAGCGGTATCCACCGAAAAACTACGCATGCCAAACCGGGTGGCATAACGGTACTGCTTATCCAAAATTTGCAATACGTAAAGATTGGGGCTATCTGGCGACCATAGTTTGCAACGAGGCATGGCAATGGTGAACACCGTTTTGTTTTCTTTACCCGGTAAAACAGCAGCAATGCTTATGTTGATTTTTGCCACTACCTTATTGCTGCCCCATTCAATAATGGATGCCTGCAATATCATTTTTTTTGTAGTTGTTTTTTCTGCTGCAACATCTATTGCAACAGTTATTTGTTGCCCTGCAATATCCGGTACTACTTGTGTGCGAAGTATAAACGGGTCGTCAGATAAAATAATTTGTACATGGTCGTAAATACCCGGTGGATAACGGTGCCGCTCCGGGTCGCCGCCAGTCACCACATCGTCCGGCGCAGAAGCAATGCTGGCACCAGTGGAAATTAGCAGTTCATTTTCCTGGTTGTTGCCTTTTAAAAAAGGCTGCAGGTTAAAATAGAGCGGTGTAAAATTTATAGCATTTTCTCCTACATCTTTTCCATTCAAAAAAACATGGGTGCCAAACATGGCTTTAAAAATCTTCAATCTTGCGACAGCAGGTATACGCTCGTTTATCCTGAATTTTTTTCGGAACCAGTACACAGCAGCTATATCTTTTGTTGCGCCCACATTTTTAAAGGCGGGCTGCGCCGATGTTACCAAACCTGGCACCGGCGTGGTTGCAGCAAAGGCAAGGGGCAACTGGTTTTTTACTCCTTCTGCTATTTCCCAACTCCCATCTAATGAAAAGACCTTGCCCCATTCCTGCGTGTGTGCGTTTGTTTTTATTTCGTGTAATGTATTTTTATTAGTATCAGGTTGTGCATATACAGCACTGCTGCATAACAAGAGTAATATGATGAAGTACTGGGTGTACGATATTTTATTAGACAGCCCGTAAAAAGATGGGACGGTTTTTTTGATTAGCGTAAACGGCATGCTTTTAAGCTTTACGTGTGTTATCGGGTTACTGTAGTTGGCTTAGCCTGTTGCACTGTACATTTAACTAAATAGTGGTTTTATCTTTTCAAAACTATTGGTTATTTTGCTTGATAAAATATGGAATAACGCAGGGGGTACATACCAAACTACAGCTACACATGTTGGTTGATTGAATGCCACCCCGAGGATTAAGAGAAGAAGTTTTACTCAAAAAATCAATCACCGTATTAGATGGTTTCCAGTTAACAGTGAAGTACACCTCTTAAAGGTTGTCAATTTGTTCTTTTGAAAGCCCTGTCGATTTGATAATGATGTCGGTTGCTACTCCATTCTCTTTTAAAGTTTTAGCAACCTCAATTTTCCCTTCAATTTTCCCTTCAATTTTTCCTTCAATTTTTCCTTCATCAAAAGCTGTATCAATTGTATTGTTATAATCTCTGAATATTTTCAAACTTTGTTCATATTCATTTTTTTCCAGTTCATTCAAGTTAGCAATTTCAGCTTTCTCAAATGCCTGTTCAAAGATTTCATCCCTGAAGATTTCTGGAATACTTTGAAAATCTTCTAAATGCTTAATAAAGTACAACCATTTTTCCAACCGGGTGTCTACTTCCTTTTCTTGTTTATTAAAGTGAGGCATTTCTAAATACACAAACTTCAACTTGTCATAAAAAAGCTGGTTATGTTGGTCTTTAAGTTGAACGGTGTGAATGACTTCGCCAAGTGTGTCCTTGTCTTCATCAAACTTAAAATTTAAAATTCCAATACAAAAAACTGCCTTCAATTCGTAATTCCAGCCTCCTTTTTCTGCTTGCTCTTGAATTGGAAATGAAGAATAGTAAATAGTCCTGTCTTTAAAGTATTTTTGTTTTGCTTTTTGAAGTTCTACAATTATTTTTTCTCCGTTTGCATTTTGGCAATAAATATCATAAACGGCTTTTCGGTCTTCTTCTCTTTTACCAAGCTTTTCTTTATCTTTAAAACTAAGGTCAACAATGTTGGTCTCGGGCAATAAACTGTTTAAAAAGTCAATAAGCATCGGCTTACTTGCTTCTTCGCCAAAGATCTTTTTAAAACCAAAGTCAGTAAATGGGTTAATGTATTTCGCCTTCATTGCTCAAAATTTATAAACAAATTTACTTCATAATTTCCTTTTTTCGGTAACTGCTTTAATCTGAAGTTTTCTTACAGCATTACATGCACCCACGACAATTATCCAATTTGCAATCATGTTGTAATGAAGTAGTCACTTCACCAGCAAAATATAATACGCGTCTTTTGGCAGCACCAGTGTAGCTATGCCATTTTTAATTTGTAGCGGCAATATTTTCACCGCATAACCCGCTGCATCTAATTGAATCGCTTTTTTTATAATGTTGTTTTTAATGCTCACACTACCCAATGCAGGCATACCCAGCCAGGGCATAGCGCCGGTATTTTTTATGGTAAAGCCTTTTATCTTTTTTCCTTCTTTCTCTTTAACAGCTGCAGTTTCCTCCCAATTGCTGGGGCGAAAAATAGTGCCTGCCTGTAATAATATTTTTGCTGACTGGCTGATGTCTTTTTCATCCATACTCACCAATTCAAGGGTTGCATATTCATTTTGAGATTGAATGACAACATCCCCTAACTGAAATGTTTTTACCGTATTTAGAAACCCACTTACCGCTTTTGCTTTTGGCGTATTGAGGGTAAAAATGCCATTTTTATAATCCAGTTTTTGTTGACCTGTAGTGGCTGTTACTTGCTGTGCAGCTTTATTTATTAGTTTATTTACAGGGACTAAAACGTGCACGGTGTCTATACTGCCGCCATAGCTAGTGGTAACGCCGCCTGTTAAAAAAGTAAGTGGTGATAAGGTAGCTTTGTCATCTGTTTCTTTTGTGGTTTTTTCAAAGTCACGGTTGGGATCAAAAGATTTTTCTTCAAATATTTTGGGCACATCCCGGTTAAATATCCCCGTTAATGTACGCTGCTCTTTTACTGCTGTGGCTGCTTTTACATAACCCAGCCGGAGCAGTAAGGCATTGGCCGGAAACATGCCAACTTCGCCAGGGGTTGAGTTACTCCACCTGCTTAATGGGTGCTGTCCGGCTACCTCAACGAATTTGAAGTACGGATCATTATTAAAATTTACTGCTGTTGGCATAAACCAAA
>JBBQTL010000148.1:0-14913 GCA_038213285.1 Chitinophagales bacterium | reverse complement strand
CATCTGTAGTTGTAAAGAAGGACAAGATTTGGGATTGATATGGCGCAATATAAAAAGCTTCACCGCCATGAAATTAATAGATGCCATCATCAACAATTCAAAGGAAAGTAGAAAAGAATACCTGCTCCATACTTTTGCAACGGAAGGTAAAAAAAGCAGCAGTAATTTTAAACACAAGTTTTGGGAACATGAAAATCATCCGGTATTATTAAACAGTACGGAAATGTATAACCAGCGTTTAAATTATATTCATTGGAACCCTGTAACAGCAGGCTTTGTAGCAGAGCCTTGGCATTGGATATATAGCAGTGCAACTGATTATTTCTCAGATAAAAAAGGGCCGCTGGATCTTATTATTTTGGATGGTTTTTAAGACCGAAGATTAGTAACAGGGAAGACACAGGACGGAGTCCTGCGCCTGTGGTTTGGATGGTTTTTAAGACCGAAGATTAATAACAGGGAAGACACAGGACGGAGTCCTGCGCCTGTGGGCCATGAGCGAAGATTTCCTGTGCCAGGCAGTTTTTAGCCGTTGTTGGGGCTAGTCCGAAGTCCCCTGTTTGCCGTTCTTGTGTGTCTGGGCAGTTGCTGTTTTTGTGTTTTCTCCCCATAAGCGCAGGAATGAGGCGAGGGCAAAGAGCGTTTGTTCCTGTGCCAGTCAATTGCTACTTCAACAAGGCGCTATTGTCCGTTCAGTGTCTTTCTCGTTACTACCTTTCACTTACCCCCATTTGGCGCAAGCAAATGCGATAGGTTTAGTGGATTGTAATGCTTATCCCATAATATAAATGGAACTGACAATTTTTGTACAATCTATATTGAAATGCTAGGTAAGCCAGCGCCGCAAAAGAAGTATAAAAGTCCTGCAATCATTGAATTTATCCTCACAACGCCTTCACCATCCAAATATCACACCCGCCATGCCCGCTATTTCCCAACGGCCCGGGCAGGTAAGTAAAACCAAACTGCTCGTACATCGGTACGGCTATTGTCAACTCGGGCATGGTTTCCAGGTAAACTTTTTTATAGCCTGCATTTTTCGCTGCCTGCAAACATGACTGCATCAATATTTTGCCTGCACCCTTGCCACGTACTGCGGGGGCCAGGTACATTTTAACCAGCTCACAGGTATCATCATCCAGCCCTTCTGTATGGAAGATGCCGGCCCCGCCAACGAGGGTTTCGTTCAACAGCGCCACATGGTAAATGCCTTTCCCTGTTGCAAATAATTCATACAAATGATCGGTACTGTCATCAAAATAAACCGTGCCGGGTTTGTTGGCTTTAAATTCAGCAAGGGCGTTCCTGATAATGTTGGCGAGTACAGCATTGTCGGCTGATTCAATCAACCTGATTTTAATATTATCCATTCCTACTTCTTTTCGCGGGTTCATCATTTTGTAAATAAGCATTCGGTTCGCATGAGTTGCCAACCTTTTTATAGACTTTTTTTTGTTTATGGGACATGTTCAACGGTTGGCAACCCTTTAACCTTTTATCAGTCATTAAATTAAAGTCCACCTTATTTCTGATTTACAAATTTAAAATGCTGTATGTCGCAAATTTCTTAACTTGTTTTTGATATTAGTGAAACAGTGATTGTTTTTTCAACAATTTAATAAATATGCTGTTATTGCAATAGATATTTTAAAAATCTTTATTTTCGGGACTTAATTCAAGCTTATAATTTGGAAGTAGTACAAAAATACAGTGAAGATGAATTGGTGTTGCTCCTCCAGCGGCAGGATCAACAGGCATTTTCATACCTCTACGACAATTATGCCCCGGCATTGAACGGGGTAATATTCCGTATGGTGGAGGATAAAATACTGTCTGAAGATATTTTGCAGGAAGCTTTTGTTAAGATATGGAACAATTTCACCAGCTACGATAAATCAAAGGGCCGTTTGTTTACCTGGATGATGAACCTTACAAGAAACCTGGCCATTGATACCTTAAGGAGTAAAGGATATAAAAAACAAAGTAAAATCTCGGGAGATGAAAACTCCGTAGATAATTTGCATGATGGAAGTTCAGGAATTGACAAGTTTGACGCAATGGGGATCAGGAAGCAATTGAATAATTTAAAACCGGACCAGCGTATCATTATTGACTTAGCTTACTTTAACGGATTTACCCAGGATGAAATAGCAAAAGAAATCGGTATCCCTCTAGGTACTGTTAAAACAAGGATGCGAACGGCGATTTTGGAATTAAGGAAAATGCTGCAATATACATAAATTGGAAATACAAGATATCATATCATCAGGTTTACTGGAGCTATATGCTGCCGGAATCGCATCTGAAAAGGAAGCACAGGATGTGGAGCAGTGGGTTGCGCAATACCCAGAGGTAGCGGCTGAATTGAAAGAGATCACAAAATGCATGGAAGTTTACGTGGGCGCACATGCAATGATGCCATCGGCCATTGTAAAAGAAAAAATATTTTCATGGATCAATACAAACAGCAACAGTAATACAATTCCTGTGGTGCCTGTTACAAATAGTAGTGCGGTTATTATAGGTAAGGAGCGTTTTTGGAAAATGGCTGCCGCAGCTTCTGTTGCATTATTAATTGGAAGCATCGCATTGAATATTGTTACTTATAACAGGTATAATGAAGCCGGCAGTAGTTTGCTGGCAGCCAGGCAAACGCTGGGCGAGCTGGAAGAAAAAAATAAAGAAATGCAAACCGGGATGAACGTGGTGCAGAATAAGTATAGTGTACCAGTTGCGTTAAAAGGGCTGGAAGCTTCACCGGAGGCGGCGGCTAAAGTTTTCTGGATGGAGAATACGGGTGATGTGTTTATTGATCCAAGTAACTTGCCAGATGCACCGGAAGGAAAGCAATACCAGCTTTGGGGAATTGTAGATGGAAAGCCGGTAGATGGCGGCATGATACTAACATCAAAAAAGGGTGATAAATACCGTATTCAAAAGATGAAAAACTTTGGTAAGGTAGAGGCTTTTGCGGTAACGCTTGAAACGGAAAAAGGCAATCCCACTCCAATGGGCCCCATGTATGTGATGGGAAAAATGTAAAAATAAAATACTTTTAATAAAATAAAGCCGGATAGATATCTGGCTTTTTTGTTACCCGTATCTTCATAAAAAATTATTCTCTTATCAGGATAAAATTGACATTTTTCTAAAACTGAATTTGCATTATGCAAATAATAAACCAGCCTGATAGTATTGTTGAACCAGTTAAAACTTTGTTTGTGTTCTGCTCTTTTTTTTATTTCCCCATCATACATAATGAATGTATGTGGTCAAATAATCACCGCCTCTTCACTCCCTTCGTTTATGAAATAATCTTAACTTTTGCTTGTTATTTTTCGTTTCAATCAATCCGTAATTTATCATCTGTCGTAGGTGATGGAACAAATCAAAAACTATAACGACCAGGAAATAAAAATTTATCACTAATGATGATCTTGGCTGCGGCTGCTTTATTTACCAACGCTTCATTTGCTCAAATAGACACTATGTCGAAAGAAAAAACGGTGGAACTATGCGGTGCTCCAATGTATGCTTTCAAAGAGATTGTTTCAAATGCGGTAACAGTAAAGACCAACTCACTTTAGTAGCTGCAGTAAAGGCTGCAGGCCTGGTATCCACTTTACAAAGCGTCGGACCATTTACCGTATTCGCACCAATGAGGCATTTGCATTATTGCCTGCCGGTACTGTGGATAATTTATTAAAAACTGAAAACAAGGCAACCTTAACCACCATTTTAACGTATCACATAATAGCAGGTTGAGTGCAATGGACATTGCGAATGTAACTAAGGAAGGCAATGGCAAAGCAACCTTGAAAACAAAAACAACGGCAGGTGGTAATTTAACCTTCAGTATGAAGGGTAAAAATGTAGCGGTTACAGATGAACAAGGTGGTATGACTTGTGTAACAATTAAAGATGTAAATTAAAGCAACGGCGTAATTCATGTGATAGATCACGTATTGTTGCCAAATAGTTTCTATAGGTTCATGTTAGGTGGTTTTGCGGTTTCGGTTTCCCGGGGCCGCAATTTTTTTTGTTGTCAGTTTGTTTTGCTTTTTGTGTTGCTTTTGTGCGCTATTTTAAAATTATAATTGTGATTAAAGATGCTTATTGGTATGCGGATGAAAGGATTGTGACACAACAATGATGACATGGAAATATTGGCTGGTATTAACAACATTTAAATGAAGATTGTTTTTTGCTTGTGAATGATTTTTGAAAGTAATCATCCCCAATGATACTGGGGCCGTTTGTTTTGCAAAACATCCGTTGAAAATCCCAACAACATCAAAGAAAAACATAGAAAGTAACTTGAAATAAATGTAAATAACACCGGGCATAATTACAACAGATCCCCTTGCAAAAACATCAGCCATCAGCCATCAATCCGATAGCTGTAGGATCAGGCATTCATTTATAAAGCGAGTAAACTACATCCCCTGATATCGGTATTATCCAGTCGGCCTAAAATTTCAAAGCTGCCATCCGGGTGGAGCCTGCCTGCATCATCCGTTGCAATAAAAGAACAGGAGTAGATATTTGCCAGGTCCATAATGTTTACAGCGCCATTGATCGTTTGGCCACCACCAGTTGCATGAACAGCAAAAGGATCATCTTCTTCCCTAAGTAAAATTTTCATCCAGGGTGGACAATGGAATATTCCTGATCCGGCTGAATAAGCCTGGCTTAGCAATTCCGTCATTCCATATTCGGAGTGTATCGCTGGTAGCTGAAAAGTATGGGATAAAATTTCATGCACCTGCTGACGGGTTAATTCTTCCCTGCGCCCTTTCATACCACCTGTTTCCATAATAGTGATGTGCTGTAAATGCATCGGGAATTGATCAGCAAAATCAAGCAGGGCAAAAGTAACGCCAATGAGCAGTGTTTTCTGTTCCAGCCTTTCCAGCTCATTCAAAGTGGAATATAATTTTTCAAATTCATTTAAATAAAAGCCACTGTGCGGGTGACTGGTTTGTTGTATCAGTTTGTCAGCCATCATTACCAGTGAAGAATTATTCCTTTCCAGGTAAGAAGGAAGCAAGGCGATAATACACCAGTCCGCCGGATTGCCATAAAACAAACGGAATGCCTCGTTAAAACTTTTTTGGTAGATGATTGTTTCTTTTACATAATGCCTGCTGTTGATAGATTGGGTGGTGCCACTGCTTTCGAAAATTACTTCCGCTTCAAAGTCAGTAGTAATAACCTGGCGGGTTTTAAAAAACTGGATGGGTAAAAACGGGATTTGTTCAATGTCAGCGATTTTACCGGGGGCAATTTTTAAAGTTTCGCAGTATTGCCTGTACAACTTGTTATGTTGGTATTGAAAACGAAAAATTTCCAGTGAAAGCTCACTGAAATTTTCCCTGCCTGCCGTGAATATTTTATCCGGCAATCCAATATTTTTAACAGATGTATTCAATTTCTATCAGTAAATTTGAAAAATAAAATACAAAGATGCGTAACACAATTATAATCTTCATCATTAGTTTAATTGCAGTTAGTTGTGGAAAGGATAAATTTACGTCTGAGCCGCAGATATCCTTTAAGTCTGTAAGCCCTAATACAGTGCAGAGTAATATTCGCATTGATAACCCAAATATACCCTACATCACCATTAATGTAACAGACAGGGAAGGTGATTTTGGTGATACGGCCTATGTGTACATTCAACGGATCATTAATAATAAATTGCATTATAAACTGGATTCGTTTAAAATGCCCGATATCAATTCTATTAAAACCAATAATTTTCAGGCTGATATCCGCATTAATACATTTGATATTTTACGTGGAGATAGTACCCGTACCAGGCGACCAAAGGTAGATACCTTAACTTACCGGATCTATATTAAAGACTTTGCAAAAAATAAAAGCAATATAATTGATACTGATAAGCCTTTGTTTTATGTAACTCCATAATGAACCGGGTTTTTCATTTTATACTGTCTCATTCTATTTTCATTTCACTATGTGCTGCGGCACTCAGCCTGCAAACACTTCAACTGTTATCACTACCTGTTAACAGTTTCCTGCTGGCTTTTATTTTTTTTGCTACTCTTTTTGCCTACAATGCCTACTGGGTTGTAAGCAGGTATTCTTATAACAGGCATATACCCTTCAATAGTTTTTTGAAAAAATGCGTAAGCTCCATTTTAGTGATGTTTATTGCGATGGTTGGTTTGCTGTATTGCATGGGCAAACTTCACCTGGTGATGTACAATATTATGCTGACATTTGTTTTATTTTGCGTGTATGTTATGCCGGTGTTACCTTTTAAACGGCTACACTTTACACGGAAAGCCGGGTATCTAAAAACAGTGTTATTAGCCATTTCCTGGACGGTAGTTACCATACTCATTCCCTTGCAGATTCCTTTTTTTAAAATGGGAGCAGATGCTTTGTTGCTCTTTATCAACCGGTTTCTACTGATGTTGCTACTATGTATCATTTTCGATAAAAGGGATGCAGCAATAGATAAAATGCGTGGCTTGCAAAGCCTGGCTACCAATATCAATCCCCGGCTACTCCATTATTTAATGGGCTTTATTTTTACAGCTTATATATTGGTTTCTTATTCAATGCAATCCTACGGTGTTAGCATGCCGGAAGTGGCTGCGCTGATACTAACCGGGTTGGTAACCCTTTTTGTATATATCAGTTCATTAAAAAAGAAAGGATACCTTTTTTATTATTTCCTGGTAGATGGGATGATGTTTTTGTCTGCTTTGCTTACGGGGTTGGCTGGTCTTTTTAGGGTTTAAGGTTTAAGGTGGAAGGTGGAAGGTTAAAGGTTTGATGGTGGAAGGTTGATGGAGGAAGGTTGATGGTTGAAGGGTTGATGGTTGAAGGTTGATCGTATCAACCTAATTTTTTTTCCTACGAAACTATCTCCAATGGAGTTTGAAGTACTCCAAAGTTGCAAACTGATGGCTTTACCACCAACCAACTTTTACCAGCCAACTACTACCAACCACCAACCACAAACAACCACCAACCATCAACTTTCAACCATCAACAACCACCAACCATCAACCCACCAACTTTCAACTATCAGCCATTTTAACCCAACATTGGTTAGTTTTGCAAAAAATAAATTTCATGGCAAAAACAAAAACACCAAAGAGTGTACTTACAGACGAGTCCTATTCGTT
This sequence comes from Chitinophagales bacterium, assembly GCA_038213285.1. Taxonomy (GTDB): domain Bacteria; phylum Bacteroidota; class Bacteroidia; order Chitinophagales; family Chitinophagaceae; genus Ferruginibacter. The sequence continues at coordinate 7,750 of JBBQTL010000148.1, read as the reverse complement.
TTTAAAGAACTATATTAATAATCCGTCGCCTGTTGGTTTTGAGAGCAGCGGTCAAAAAATGTGGCTGGAATACGTGAAGCCTTATACGGATTCTTTTTTTACTGACCCTTATGGAACCGCTGTTGGTGTTATCAACCCCACTGCGCCGTTTAAAGTAGTGATTGAAGCACATGCTGATGAAATAAGCTGGTTTGTAAATTATATTACTGCCGAAGGATTAATTTATCTTAAGCGCAACGGCGGAGTAGATCACCAGATTGCGCCTTCTATGCGGGTGTTGATACATGGAAAGAAAGGTGTTGTAAAAGCTGTATTTGGCTGGCCTGCTATTCATACAAGAGTGGGAAATGGTGACAAGGAAACCCAGCCAAAAGTAGAGAACCTTTTTTTGGACTGCGGTGCAAGAACCAAAAAGGAAGTGGAAGCATTGGGTATTCACATCGGAGCCGTGGCAACTTATGAAGCCGGCTACGAAGAACTGGCCTATGATTATTTAATTGGCCGTGCATTTGACAACCGGATTGGTGGTTTCATGATTGCGGAAGTAGCCAGATTATTGCAACAAAATAAAAAGAAACTACCTTATTCCCTTTATATCGTAAATGCAGTGCAGGAAGAAATTGGGTTACGTGGCGCTGAAATGATTGCCCGCAGAATTAAACCCAATATCGCCATCATTACGGATGTTACCCATGATACTTCCACCCCGATGATCAACAAAATGCTACAGGGTGAAACCGCCTGTGGCAAGGGGCCATCACTTACATTTGGCCCGGCGGTTCACAATAAATTATTGGATGTGGTGCAGGATGTAGCGGAAAAAAATAAAATTCCGGTGCAGTTACATACCGTTAGCAGGAGCACTGGTACCGATACCGATTCTTTTGCCTATGCCAATGATGGTTGTCCTTCTGTACTGATTTCAATGCCGCTGCGGTATATGCATACCACGGTTGAGATGTTGCATAAAAGTGATATAGAAAACACCATCAAACTAATGTATGAAACACTGCTGGCGTTGACGCCGAAAACTAATTTAAGTTATTTTTAAATCGTGAATGGTGAATGGTTATCCGATAGCTATCAGATGGTGAAACCTGGGAGCATGATGTGTAATGGTTAATGTAAGTTCTTTCCTTTTTCAGGATACCTTATCTTTTACAACTATTGGGGCATTGACCATTGCCCATTCACCATTGCGCTCTTAAAATCTCCCCACAATTTTAAAATTCACCAACCTCGGTGTTAACCTGTTGGGAATACTATACGTGGTATTGGAGAAATCTTTTACCAGTTGATAAGAGATGGTATTTGGCCGGTCAATGAGGTTAAACACTTCAAAACTTGCCCAGATATTGTCAAAATCTTTAAACGGACTATGGCTTCTGCGTTTATTTTTTTCGCTCAATAGCAAGGCGCTAAAACCTATATCTACCCGGATGTACGGATCTATAACAAGCGCATTGCGGTACTTCACACTCTTTGGAATATTGAAAGGCATATTGCTGCCATACAACATATTGAGATGCACTTTAAAGTTTTTATTGGTGGTCAGGTAATCCTGCAGAAACAATCCTACAGTAAGTAAGCGGTCAGTTGGTCTGCGCAGCCAGCCTACATCATTCCGGATACTATCTGCCGGTACCCGGTCGTCAGATTTGGAACTGATAATTTCTCCCGCTGCATTTTTATATTGGTAAAAAAAATCTCCATCGATATTTTCCTTTGAACGCATCAGCCCGATACTGAGCCAGCTTTCCGCATCTTTTACCAGTTCACCATACAGCCTTGTTTCTATACCATACGAGTAAGCTTTGGCATTGTTAATGCCAAAATACCGGATCCTTACATTGTCAATATCATAAGGAATTACGTCCCGCATGGTTTTGTAATAGGCCTCGGTGGTAATACGGAATGGGCGTGAGCCTCTTTTAAAATTGTAATCCATCCCTGCTACTACCTGGTAACTCTTCTGCGATTTCAGCTCTTTATTGATAGTCCCATCATACCTTCTGAGTTCCCTGTAAAATGGGGGCTGGTTATAGGTACCTGCCGCCATTTTTAAAACAACGTCTTTTTTCCAGTTTGGCTTTATACTTACCTGCATCCTGGGGCTCACGAAAAACTCGCCGTTCAGCGAATTGTAGTTATAACGGATTCCACCCTGCAAACTGATATCTCTTTTATCATTGTGAAAGTTAATATTGTCCTGGATGTACCCGCTGTATTTTTGAATGGAAAGGTCGGCGGTGGATTGCAGGAAATTATTCAGGCGACCGGTATTCACTGGTAAAGAGTAGCCGGCACTATCCTGATATTCCCATTCGTACAATTTATCATTGATATTTGTTTGTTCAATGCTGTTGCCAAACTGTATAAAATGTTTCCCCTTATCTATGCTGCCTTTCAGGGTTGCGTTCCATACTTTTATTGTAAGCTGGTTGCGTCCATAGTTTTGATAATATCCTGCACCCAGCGGGTTAATAATCTGGCCAAACGTACTGCTGCTGTTATCAAAGTCACGATCGCCAAACAGGTAGGCCCCTGCTATATCAAAGTTCTCATTTTCCTTGTTTTCAAAACGGCTTAGCATCCATTTCAACCGCAGTCTTTTATTTGGTTGGTGTATGGCACTTAGGCCCACCATACTTGTTTTATAGGCATTCTTTTCCTGTCCTTCAAAAAATATATCCAGGCCAAGGTTGGCCGTAAACAGTGGTGAAAAAACAGAAGATGTCTTTTGAGCAGATTCAGGGATGAGTGAAAATTTAGTACCCGAGAAATTGGTAAATAATTCCAACTGTAGCTTTTCGCTTACCTGGTAAGTAACATACCCCTGTAAATCGGTAGAGGAGGGGATATATGCCCCCTTGGTTTCCTGGCTGCTTAGCAGGTTGCGGTTACTCCGGTTGCGCACACCAATTAAATAGGTGATCTTTTCCTTCTTTGCCGATCCCTCCAGGTGAAGCCCCTGTTCCAGCAGGCTCACGTAAGCCGAGCCGCCAAAGGTCTTCGGTTTTTTATATTGAATATCCAATACACTGCTCATTTTATCACCATACCTGGCCTGGAAACCACCATTGTAAAAGTTGATATTTTTTGCCATTTCGGGATTGATAAAGCTCAACCCCTCCTGCTGCCCGCTCCTAACGAGGTATGGCCTGAAAATTTCAAAGTCGTTTAGGTAGATGAGGTTCTCATCATAATTGCCTCCCCTTACACTGTATTGGGAGGTGAGTTCGTTATTGCTTCCTACAAGAATTTTTATCAGCCCCTCAATGCCACCTACCGTGGATGGTAATACCAAGGCATTTTTAGGATTTATTTTAGTAAGCCCGGCCTCTTTTCTTTCCCGCTCATCTGTTACCACAACGGTCTCCAGCGTTTTGCCCACCTGTTCCAACCGGAGGGTTATTTTTTCTTCTTCATTTTCATTCAGTAAAAAATTCTTTTGCGTTTCCGCATAGCCGGTATGAGAAAAAATTAAAGCGAAGGATTTATCAGCGGGTACTGTCATTCTGAAATAGCCGCTGTCATTGGTGGTGATGCCACTGGTTCTGCCCAGTATTACAACGGATACTTTTGACAACGGATTTTCATTTTCATCTACTATCTTCCCGCTAATGAAAGCGGATTTTTTTTGGGCGGAACTATGTATAAAAAGCAGCGATAATACAAGGGCTGTGAGTACTCTCATTTTATGAAGGTAAAATATTTTATTCTTTTAATTTTTGTAGCCGCAAAAATCCGGGTTCATCTCTTTACATTTGACAAAATTTAACCATGAAAACATTCCTGATCATTCCCGTTTTATTTGTTTTTGTATTAACGGGCTGCGATAATAATACTAAAGATGGAAAACCATCCGAAACGACAAAGAAAGACAGTGCGGTTGCAACGTTAACCGACCTTGCCAACACCACAGATATTAAACAGTTGTTATGTCAAAACTGGGAAAATAAGGAGGATGCAGAAGATGCGGCATTATCGGGCGGTGGTGAAGGGCTTGAAATTCCTTACCGGGGTTTGTCGTTTTTTGAAGATGGAACAGCAGTTGAAAACCCGCGTGATAAAATGCGCTTTGGGAAATGGACGATCAACGAAGCGGATAAAACGATCATCATTGAATTCAATAAAGGCGGTAAGATTCAGTATAAGATTGCAGCCATTGGCGCCAAACAAATGATTTTAATGAATACAGCGGATAAAAAGAAAATGGAATACAGGGCGGATGCTAAAATGCAAAAAAAATCCGCTGATGATCCTTTTTATGGTTCCAATAATCAATGGCGTGTAAAACCCGCTGTTAAAGAATCTGACAGCGCCATCAAATTGCGAACAGAACAGTGCGTGCTCTTTTATGCAAAGTTTTTAGAAGATAATGCAGCGAGAGGAGGTAATATCATTTCATTTGTGGGGCTGCCAACCTGCTTTAAATGGTATCGCGGAGGTGTATCCATTGTGGCGCAGGATAAACTGGAAGATAAGTGGCTGAATTGCTATTACAACAAAGAGCAGGCTTTAAAAGGCTACGCTATGCTGGATAAAATCATCTCAAAAAAATATAAGTGGGACAAGGAAGAAACCAATTGGGTAAAACAGTCTGCCGGAGTAGTAAAGCAGATGTATGATACACTTAGATTGCTTTAAGCCTTGCAATGGTGGCGATGGGATCAGCAGATTTAAAAACCGAACTACCCGCAACCAGTACATCAGCACCGGCATCAATTATTTGTTTTGCATTTTCTTCGGTAACACCGCCATCAATTTCAATTTTCACATGCAGGGAACGTTTGTCAATCATCTCTCTTAATTCCTTTATTTTATTCAACGTATTTGGAATAAAGGATTGTCCGCCAAAACCCGGGTTCACACTCATTAAAAGCACCACATCAATATCGCCTAAAATATCGTGTAGTAATGATACCGGCGTGTGCGGATTAAGTGCCACGCCTGCCATCATTTCCAGGTTTTTTATTTGCTGAATATTGCGGTGCAGGTGAGGGCATGCTTCAAGATGTACCGATAAAATATCGGCGCCGGCCTTTTTAAAAAGTTCCGCATACTTGCCGGGTTCCTCAATCATCAGGTGTACATCACAAATCTTGGTAGTGGCTTTTCTAAAAAATTCTATCAGCATCGGCCCATAGCTGATATTGGGCACAAAGCGACCGTCCATTACATCTAAATGATACCAGTCGGCCTTGCTTTCATTCAGCATGTTGCATTCATCCTGTAATTGTAAAAAATTGGAAGCAAGCAATGATGGAGCGATGATTGGCATGTTTTTATTGTTTTTTGTTTATAGTTTACTGTTTTTTGAAGCCATGTCTCTAATTAAAAACCAATCATCATTTTCAAATGCTGTACAGGTAATTATTTTCGAATATAATTTTTTGGTAACCAGCAGTTGATCTTCGATTCAACATCGTTGTGTCACTCACTTTTACCGCATACCAGTGTGGATCTTTAATTACGTTTTTAATTAAAAACATGATTCATTATTTTGAATTACTGCCGACATAAAACACTCCACCATTTTCAAATTTTCCCATTAGCAAATTATCCAATTAGCTAATTAGCTAATTATTGCATCTTCCCCAGCGCCTCCTTTGCCTCCACATACTCCGGGTCTAATTGCAATGCCCACTGGTAGTTTTCGATGGCTTCTTTTTTATTGCCTAATTTTTCATAACACCTGCCCATCCAGTAATAGCCTTCATCAAAAGTTTTTTGTACGGTTACAGCTTGTTTTAAAACATCCAATGCGGTTGCGTATTTATTAAGATCGTACAGGCAAATTGCCTTTTCCCGGTATGCCAACACATCCCTGTAATCTATTGTAAGGCATTTATCAAAAAAGGCGATGGCCTTTATTTTTTCCCCGGTATAACTGTAATAGATGCCTTTTATAAATATAGCCTGTTGCTGTGCCTTTGCTGCGGGTGCATGTAATAAAGCATCTGCCATTTCCAGCGCCATCGGGTTTTTTGTTTGTGCATACAGGGAGCCCAAAGAAATAATGTACCCGGGCCGGGGATTGATATCGATTGCCGTTTCAAACGATTGAATGGCGTTAATGGTATCTCCATTTTCAAAATAGAGGGTAGCTTTTATATCATGCAGGCGGTCATTCAGCGAATCTTTTTTTAGAGCGTTGGATGTTTCAATGATGGCCTGATCATAACTGCCATTGTTCCGGAAATATTGAACCAGGTTTTCCGTTAGTAGCAACGAATCAGGATATTGCTTCACCAGGTTTCTTAATTCTTTTTCCTTGTTGGGTGGTGTATTTTCATTACTTACTTCATCATTGTTGCAGGAAAAGAGCATTAAAAAAATTATACCCGAGCAATAAAATATCAGCCGCTTCATATTTTTATCAATAAGTCGCAAAATTAGGGGCTTGAAACTTATTCTGATTACAAAACGCTGACAAATTAATTATTACGAGGCCTTACCTTAGCTGCTTAAAATTTTTTACAGATGAAAAGGTATGTATTTCCGGGTGCTATTATTTTACTTTTTTTTACCAGTGGCTGGGCTTATGAAAATAGAGGCGCAATAGGCACAGCACAAGTTTCAGCAAGAATGGTAAGCGGGGTTTCTAAAAACGTTACCAATGATACCATACTCTTCCCCGGTGAAACGCATTTTGCCAATGTACAGCAACTCACTTTTGGCGGCGACAATGCGGAAGCTTATTTTAGTTTTGACGGAAAGTGGCTTATTTACCAAAAAACAAACCTAAAGGAAGGCATCGCCTGCGACCAGATATGGATGGGAAAGGTACCTGTAAGCCCCGGTGAAAAATTTGAACCAAAGCTGGTAAGCAATGGCATGGGACGCACAACCTGTGCATTCTTTTATCCGGATGGCAAACATATTTTATACGGATCTACGCATTTAGGCAACAAAGATTGTCCGCCTGTGCCCGACCGGAGCAAATATGGCAATAAATACATCTGGGCAGTTTATGAAAGCTTTGACATTTTTAAAGCAGACAACAACGGTAAAATTGTAAAGCGGCTAACCAGTACAACCGGCTATGATGCAGAAGCCACTATTTCTCCAAAGGGAGATAAGATTTTATTTACCTCCATGCGGGATGGCGATCTTGACTTGTACACGATGGATTTGAACGGAAAGCACGTAAAAAGGATCACCAATACCTTAGGATACGACGGGGGTGCCTGGTTTAGCCCGGATGGTAATAAAATATTGTGGAGGGCCAGCAGGCCAACTACTGATGCTGAAGTAAAAGAATACAAGGAGTTGTTAGATGAAAACCTGGTGGCACCAACCCACATGGAAGTATGGATTGCAAATGCGGATGGAACAGATCAGCACCAGCTTACTAATTTGGAACAGGCCAACTGGGCTCCTAATTTTACGCCAGACGGCAGGCATATTATTTTCTGCAGTAATCATGAATACAAACGGGGATTCCCGTTCAATATGTACCTGGCGGATTTAGATGGAAAAGGACTTGAAAAGATCAGCCGAGATAAAGGGTTTGATGCATTCCCGATGTTTAGCCCGGATGGGAAAAAAATTGTTTTTTGCAGCAATCGAAATAATGGCGGCACAAGGGACACCAATATTTTTATAGCCGATTGGGTGCCTTAATGTAGAAGGTAGAAGGTAGAAGGTAGAAGGTAGACGGTAGAAGGGAGAAGGTAGAAGGTAGATGGTATCAGGTTGAAGGTAGAAGGTAGAAGGTAGAAGGAAGAAGGTAGAAGGTAGATGC
>JBBQTL010000147.1:0-14940 GCA_038213285.1 Chitinophagales bacterium | reverse complement strand
GACATTGAGCAAGGAAAGATATTTACGCACGCTGTTACGGCTGACACCAGTGCGTCGTGCAATTTCCCTGATACCAATCCCATCATTTTTTAGCTGAAGAATTTGTTTTAATTGTTCCATTGTTACTGGCTTTTGTGACATCGCTCCTTTTGTTTGGTGAGGAGCAAAAAACATCAAAAACTTCGAACAATAAAATACCTGTAGGTGGGTCAACATGCCGGAATGACGGCAATCAATGAAATTACCAATAAAACAAACGCAATAAAAATAAGTGGGTCAACATCCCGGAATATTCAAATCAACACAATTTGAAAATCATAAAAAGGGGTGGGTCAACATCACCGGAATGGTGGGTCAACATGAAACGGAACGGTGGGTCAACATGAAACGGAATCTACAAAAAAAAGAAGCAAAAAAAGAAATATAGTAGTAATAGTAATATATTTAATGAAATTGATAATGCAAACCTAAAGGACGTTGAAACAATCGGCTGCAGTTCGCTTCGGTTGTGGGCAGGACAAGCATCGCTGGGCTTTTGTTTGTTATCTTATACTTTTATATCTTTATTCAGCAGTATTTGGGGCAGACATAGCAATGAATTCCCTGCCTGCAGCAATACCCGAACGTTATATGCCAGCTTATTTGAACTCATCGCACTTTTTGAATTTTGTCGGTTGGACTTCGACATTTTAATGTCTTTTGCTGAAGTTTGGTTCGCGCTGGTCACAAGACAATTAACAGCATTCAATTGGGGCGGGGTATGACCGCGAGACAGGATAGCTTTTTATTGAAAATAGTTTTACACGAAGGAAAATTTTGCATTACGCAAAGATGATAGCTTGGAATGGCTATTCAAATAAGGGGTTGGAAGAATGGATACCTTTACACTAATAAAAGCGATGTCTTTACGTGTGAAAAAAATGGAAACAAATATCTGCTAAAGCATCACCTTAATTACAACAAAGGTTGGGGCACACCTTCTCTTGTTGACAGTATCAAATTAATCAACGCTTTGACAGAATTTGAAGCAACGATTATAGGACTACAGGAAATGGAAATAATGGAGCACTTTATCACAAGCAAGGTTTTCAAATTTACTTGACACCGTATTCCAACGATAAAGGAGTTGATGTCGTGGCTTTGAGAAGCGGCGAAAATTGTTTGTTTCAAGCCAAGCAAACAAAATCATTAGTTGGCAATGAAGCAATCCAAGAAATTTGCACAGCAAAAAATTATTACGAAAGTAAGGTTAAGGAAGAATTTCAGTTGCTTGTAATTTCAAATAGTGACTTTAGTTCATCAGCAGAAACTTTAGCAAAGGTAAACCATATTAATTTGATTAAACGAAATCAACTAGACAAATTAATTTCAGAACATGATGTAACAATACAAGATGTAAATAGACATGAGGGTCAAAGGATGCAGCGAGTTTAGCCAACGCAAAAAACAAGCACATTTGCAAGGAATAAATCAAAAAAGATAGATAATTTAATAAATACCCTCCTTTTACCAAGAGTGAACAAAAGTGCCAATCAAATTTGAACATGAAGGAAAAGTGCATGAAATGTATTTCGATTTGACTTCTGTTTCAGCTAATGAATATATGTGGCATTTAATGATTGATAGATATTATTACGGATGATTACGAATAACGGATGGCTAGGTATTTGATCCCACCCCAAAAACAGAATCATTAGTAGAACTTACCAACTTTTTTGGAGATTAGATTCAAAACACTAGGCAGCAGTCCAATCTTGCATTATTGAAAATAAAAGTTTGCGTCTGAATACTAAAAATAACAAAGGGCTTCAATTCAATGAAACCCTTTACTGTCTTCCGTGGGCCCACCTGGGCTCGAACCAGGGACCACCTGATTATGAGTCAGGTGCTCTAACCAACTGAGCTATAGGCCCTTCTTCAATTATTTTTGAAGATTAAGGATGCAAATATAATCAAACACAATCAATTTAACGCTTCATTAAATTATTTGCCGTTATTTTGCACACTCAAGATTAATTATGAAGAAAATATTGTCCGTGGTTATAGCAGTTACATTGTTAGGTACTGCATTTGGTCAAAAGAAAAAAGATTGGAGCAAAGTTAATATTGACCGTGCGGGAGATCATTTTATGGTTCAAATCAGTTCCGATAACTGGGGCGGTGCTCCCGATAGTATTAAAAGCAGGATGAGTGGTTTGTCTCGTGGACTCAATGTGGCCATTATGCTTAATAAGCCTTTCAAAAGCGATCCCCGTTGGAGTGTGGCTTTAGGATTAGGAGTCAGCCACAGCAGTATCTTTTTCAAAAATACTTCGGTAGATCTGAAATCAGCTTCTACCCGTTTACCGTTCAGAAGCCTCGATTCTACGGAGCATTTCAAAAAATATAAGCTGGCAACTACCTATGCCGAAGTGCCTATTGAGCTACGGTACACTTTCGACCCGGTAAACGAAAACAAAAGTTGGAAAATAGCATTGGGTGTTAAAGTTGGCACTATGCTGAATGCCCATACGAAGGGCAAAACCTTACAGAATAAAAGCAACACTACTATCAATCCTTACACAGAAAAAATTAGTAAAAAATCTTTTTTCAATGGCACCCGCCTTGCTGCTACTGCAAGGGTAGGTATAGGAAGTTTCTCTTTGGTTGGCTCCTATGCAATCACTGCATTAATAAAGGATGTAGCGGGGCCGGGTGTACGACCATACCAGATAGGACTTTGTATCAGCGGCCTTTAATCTTAACAAGATATATATGCAATCCCGGCCATGCGCCGGGATTTTTAATTTACAATCTTGTAACTTCGCGCCTTATTTCAAATCATGAGCGACGAAATTAAACACGAATGTGGCCTCGCCTTTATTCGCCTTCGCAAACCCTTCAGTTATTATCAGCAACAGTATGGATCAGTTTTGTACGGCCTTAACAAGCTGTATTTGTTGATGGAAAAACAGCATAACCGCGGCCAGGATGGAGCAGGTATTGCTACTGTAAAACTAAATGTAGAGCCTGGTTACCCCTTTTTACACCGCCTGCGCAGCAGTGCCAATCAACCCATTGCAGATCTTTTTTCCCAGATAGGTAAAGAAATTGATGAGATTGAAAAATATCAGCCGGATATTAAAAACCATCCGGGCCTGATGAAGGGCCATGTAAACTACCTCGGCGAATTATTACTGGGCCATTTACGGTATGGTACGCAGGGCAAAAACAATGCAGAATTTTGCCATCCATTTATAAAAAGACATACTATTCCTGCCAGGAACCTTGCTTTGGCAGGTAATTTCAACCTGGTAAATACCGAAGAATTATTCGGGCTGATCAATATTGATCCCGGTGTATTTCAACGCCAAAGCGATCTTGCGGCAATGATGGAAGTGTTGCACCGTTTTATGGTAAAAGCAGATGAAGCTTTCCCCGGCCAAATGGACATTACCAAAGTGTTGAAAAAAGCGGTGCCCTTATTCGATGGAGGATTTAATTTCAGTGGTTTGGTGGGTAACGGAAGTGCTTTTGTAATGAGGGATGCTCATGGGATCAGGCCATCTTATTATTATGTAAATGATGATGTAATTGTTGCAGCCAGTGAACGGGCAGCCATCAGAACCGCCTTCAATGTAGGTGAAAATGAAGTGCAGGAATTGATGCCAGGTTGTGCTTTAATAGTAGATCCGGATGGCAATTACCACATCGACCAGGTATTGGAAGCCAAAGAACGGAAAGCCTGTAGTTTTGAAAGGATTTATTTTAGCCGGGGAAGCGATGAAAAAATTTATAAAGAAAGAAAAGCGCTTGGCCGCTATTTAAGCGAACCCGTTTTAAAAGCGATTGACTACGATCTGAAAAATACCATTTTTTCTTTTATACCAAATACCGCCGAAACCGCCTTTTATGGGCTGTTAAAAGGTGCAGACGATTATCTTAAGAAAATTAAGATAGAACGTATCATGAAGTGGGGCGGCGATTTTGACGAAGCCAAACTTACGGAAATGATCAGCCGGAAAATCCGCTTCGAAAAAATTGCCATTAAAGATGTGAAACTCCGCACATTTATTACGGAAGACAGCAGCAGGAACGAAATGGTGCAGCACGTGTATGATATCACCTACGGAACGGTAAGAAAAAATATCGATACGCTGGTAGTGATTGATGATTCCATCGTAAGAGGAACCACCCTGAAGGAAAGCATCATCCGGATGCTATCCAGGCTGGAGCCCAAAAGAATTATCATTGTTTCTTCAGCTCCACAAATTCGTTACCCGGATTGTTATGGAATTGACATGAGCAAAATGGGGGATTTTATTGCCTTCAGGGCCGCCATCGAATTAATTCATGAAACAAAGCAGGAAGCTGTATTGGAAGAGTTGTTATCCAGGTGTAATGAACTTCAACGCAACAACCAGTTGCATACAGAGAATGTGGTAAGAAAACTGTACAAATCTTTTACGCTTGAAGAAATGTCTAATAAAATCGCAGAATTAATTACGCCAAAAGATATTGATATCCCGGTAAGTGTAATATATCAAACTATTGACACCCTGCATCTTGCATGCCCTACCAATACCGGCGACTGGTACTTTACAGGAAACTATCCTACACCAGGTGGAAACCGCGTTTGTAATAAAGCATTCATGAACTATATGGAAGGGAAGAATGTAAGAGGATATTAGGCTGCGGGTTTCTTTGGCAAAAAGAATGGACATTCAAGAATTCAATACACTGTCGTTACCATTGTTCATTTGACTATTATGCTCTTTTGTTTTAAGTGGAAATAATTCGGCATTCCTGATTGTACTTATAGTGATCCGGCATTTAGAACCGCTCATAACGGTGATTTTTATAATCCGGTTTTTCGGAAATCAATTGTGGCACATATTTAGTGAAACTTTAATCAGGGCAGAAAGTTCTCATCCGGGGAAATTGATTTTCGTATTATCTATCGTCGGGTTCAGTATTAGCTTGCCTAAAATTCAACAACTTATTGATGAATCACTTTGATAAATAAATTTACTTTTGTTTAATGAATGACATAACGCAAAAATCACCTGCTACTCCTTTGGAAGAAGATATTGTGAAAACGCTCCTGGTAGTACGTCATGCAAAGAGTAGCTGGGATATTGGCACTCTCAATGATTTTGAGCGCCCCTTGAATGATCGTGGTAAAAAGGATGCCCCGATGATGGCTAAAAGACTTATAGATAGAAAAGTAGCAATTGACCAGTTTGTTTCCAGTCCAGCTAAAAGAGCAAAAAAAACTGCTGAAATATTCTGTGAAGCCTATGGCAAAAAAGAAGATGACATTCAATTTATAACCATGTTATACCATGCCGGTGCAGCCGTTTTTTATGAAGTGGTGGAAAATCTCGATGATTCATTTAATACGGTGGCAGTGATTTCTCATAATCCAGGCATCACCGAATTTGTAAACAATCTGACCGATGCTGTAAATATTAGCAATATACCTACCTGCGGTGTATTCGCCATCAGTGTTCATGCAAAAAAATGGTCCGGTTTTAGCAAAGCGAAAAAGGGTTTTCTGTTTTTTGATTATCCCAAACTAACCTGAAACCATTGATAAGCTGTCGTTATAACCTGGTCTATCTTAATAGACCAATCACTTATTAAATTACCTTCTCAAAATAAATAGCGGCGTCAATGGGATTGTAATAATAAGGTGGCGTTTCATAAAATCCCGCCTTTTTATATAAGTTGATAGCCGGAAACATGGAGTCCAAAGTATCTAATTTCACCTTTGTATAATTACATTCCTTAGCTAACAATAAAGCTTGATCCAGCAGCATTTTACCAATGCCTTTTTTTTGATGCCCCGGTTGGATATACATCCGTTTCAATTCGCCTGTTTGATCACTGAATTTCCGAAGGGCTACACAACCAATTATCTTTTCAGGTTCCCTTGCAAGAATAATTCCTCCAGAGGGTTTGGCATACATCTTTTTCAGGTTATCCAATTCTTCATTAAAGTGCTGGAAATCCAGGTTGATATGGAGAGACGTTGCATACTCTTTAAACAATTCGCCGGCAGCAGCATAGTCAATATCTGCAGATGCCAAATAAATGCTAACCATTTCCTGCTTTTTTGTTACAAAGGTAAACACCGGTCAAAATCAACAACTCAAATTTTATTGATGGGTAAAGTTCATGACTTACAATGATAGAACAAATTCCCGCACCACTTTCTTGTATTGTTCCATATCAAATGAAGGAGTAGCAAAATCAAAATCATCCACCTTTTTTAAAACATCATTTAAAACGAATCCCGACTGGGCGGCAGTATAAAAAAAATGTTGTTTCAATAAATGACCGGCCAAATATTCCTGCTCAGTTTGCCCCGGGGTGGGTACCAGAATTGCGCTTTGTTGAAGTTTCATTAAATCCATAATGGTAGTATACCCGCTCCTGCTGATCACCATTTGAGATTGCTGAATGGCCATATTCAACTCAGGTGCTGTAAGATGATTTTTAAGAACAAGCTGCGAACTGCCTTCAGTCAGTGTTGGTTTGTTCTCCGGCTTTTCTATTGTTCCAGGCAACCCTCTTACCAGCATTGCTTTACCGATATAAAATTGCAGTTGATACAATATCAATTTTTCAAAAATGGTACGCTGCGGTTCAGGGCCTGAAATTAGTATCAGCAGGTCATACATTTTCGGCAGGTTTTCCTTTTTTTCAAACCTTGTCAAACATCCGATGTACTCAACATTGGAGGGGTAATTTAAAGGATGTGATAATTCCCCGGCGGCATTATTATTCCCTTCAAAATCAGGTACCCAGCAACGGGTGTATTTTTTTATAAACCAAAAATGGATTTTTTGAATAATTTTCTCCGTAAAATTACTGCCCGTTTTTATTAGCAATTGGTGCGTGATATAAACAGATGAAATACCCGGATGACACAATCCAAAGCGGTTATCCGCTATTATTGCATTAATCGCATATTTTTTTACAACTTTTTTTATCCATTTATGTTCTCTATATATCGACAGTATGATGCCGGGTATTTGAGCCAGGATTGTTAAAGGTAACCAGGCACGTTTCTTACTATAGCGGATACGATAGCCCCGCAGGGGAATAAATGTAAGTTGTTGAAATTCATGTTCCAACAATAATGTAACAGTTGTTTCTCCTGCAATGATTACCTCGCATCCGTTTGCAAGAAATTGCTTTATCAACGGAATACATCGGGTAGCATGGCCGAGTCCCCAGTCGAGTGGAACTATTAATACGGTAAGTTTTTTTTGAATAATGTTATATTTTTTTTGAACCCGTGAAAGAATGCAATATTTATTTGTGAAAATAGTTTAATTTAGTAAACTTGTATTATGCAACATTATTTTAAAATCGCTTTATCGTTTATGTTAATTGTTTCCCTTTTGTTTACCGGATGCAGCGCTTCTAAAAAGAATCAATGCGGTTGCCCAAGTAAAAAAGGATTGGTGGGATACTAAATTTAAATGACAGGTTAAAAAAAACCTTACTTCAATGAACAGGATGAACCGGGATTTACTTGTATTATTCAATCAGGAACTTTTGAGTCCTCAGGCCATTGAGCATGAGGTGGAATTATTACATGAGTTATTGCATAATGTAGAACGGCTCGATAATTTAGTAACCGCTCACGAAATTCTGGATCTTAATAAATACAAGGTTGTAAGAAAAACGCTCATCATCCGGAATACAATCCGATTGCAACAATTAAAACCTTTTGTTTTTTTAAACTGCAAAAACTGATTGCTGTTCCCGCTTGCTTTTTTTGATTGCTCCTTTCCTTATAAAGTTTTTCCTTCCCCTTAATTTAACTGTTTTCTAATTTTTCCAATGCTATTTTTAGCGTTGCCAACATTTCATTAATCTCATCCGTTTTACTGGTTCCTACGCTTAACCGGTACCAACTACTGCTTGCCGATGCACCAAAAGCGGAAAAAGGAACAATGGCCAGCATTGCCTCGTTTAATAAATAAGCTGTTACATCAGCCTGACTAACCAATTGCTTTCCTTCCCGGGTGATTTTACCTACCAGTTCAATTTGAATGGTTAAATAAATGGCAGCCTGTGGTGCAACGGCATCTACCGAAAAGCCCTCTCTCTTCAATTGCTGAAAACCTTCATATATACTGTTTAACCGGGCTTCCAAAGCTGTTTTAAAATGGAGTAAATACTTGTCAATTATTGTTCCTTGTCTTAAATAAGTAGCCAATGCATACTGCTCTGCCATTGGCGCCCATGCACCTATATGACTGTTAATTGCTTTCATTTTACTAACCAGGTAAGCTGGTCCCATAGCCCAGCCTACCCTAACCCCGGTTGCTGCAAAAGCCTTACTAATACCATCAATAAAAATGGTGAATTCCTTCATAGCAGGCCTTAACGAAACCGGGTTGAAATGTTGTACCGCCCCATAAGTGAGCGTCCAATAAATCTGATCGTACAGTAAATACAATTTCTTTTCATCTTCACCCCTTTGTTCGTTTTCCAATATCACCAAATCGCAAATGGCTTCGAGTTCCGCTTTTGTAAAGGTTGTGCCTGTGGGATTTAGCGGAGAACACAATGCCAGCAATGTAGTACCTTTTAAATGAGGCTTTATTTCTTCGGCTGTAGGCATAAAGTTATTTTCCAGCCTGGTTTCTATCACTACATGCTCGCCCTCTGTAAAATGTACATAGTGATTATTGTTCCAACTGGGTACCGGGTAAATTACTTTATCTCCTTTATCTACAATTGCCCGATATGCCGAATACAACAACGGCCTTCCACCAGCGGCAATCAGTACTTCAGACGTATCAAATGAAATGCCTTCTCTTGTTTCTATAAAATTTGCTATTGCTTCTCTCAGTTCCAAAATACCTTCGGCAGGTGGATAAGTGGTATGATGATTTTTATAGGAAGCCACAATTTCGTTTTCCAAATCGATGGGAATAGGAAATATGGCGCTGTCGAAATCACCGATCGTGTAATTATATATTTTTTTACCCTGTTTAATTTTTTCTTTAATATCTGCTCCCAATTTTACAATTTCAGAACCGATAAGGGTTTCAGCAAGATTACTTAGCTTTTTGGAAGGCATGGCATATAATTATTTAAGTACAGAAAATGGTGAATGGCAAAAGTAATTTTTTAACCTTGTATAAAAAATCTGGGGAATGCTTCTATTCCTTAAAAGAACATAAAAAATAATAAACTCATAGTATTAGGTATAACATTCGCAAACCTTCGCCGGATAATGGTTAGAGTTAATTTTCCCCGCTAGAGAGCGGGGATGCAAAAAAATTAATCCGCCGCGGCGGATGATCTCTTTACGGATCATATCGAAATTTTCTACCTGTCCCGACGAACGAAGTGGAACTCGGGAGCACTTTTTATTCGAGGCCGCTACCAGCCTTATATGCAAAGCATACACATAATCTTATAAACTCAATACCGAATTTTAGTCAATTGTTTTAAAATCCTTAAAGGTTTTCATGGGTGTTTCATCCGCTTGTTTTTGATATTCCTTCCATTTACCATTAAAAAACAGGTTGGTTTTTTGAATCGCTTCTTTTACCAATCCCTCCGCCATCTCTATTAATCCAAATTCCTGTGCATCCGGTATCTTATCTTTTCGCAACACTTCGCCTCTTGCCTCCCGCAGCCTGTCGTTTACAGTAATTTCAAAAGGTGATCCATAGCCTTGCTTTTCTTGTGGCGTACCCATGATAAAACTGCGGATCTTCTTTATGGATTCTGTCATTGCCTTGCCGGATTTGCGTAAACTATCCGCTTCCTTACTTTCTATATTTTTAAGCTGTGCTTCCACTTTAGCGATGGTTTCATCCGCATCTGTTAACCGGTCAGTTATTTCAACTGTCTTGTTAACACTCATTTCTATTCTTTTTAAAGCCGCCATTTTCCCATCATATAATTGTTTGGAAACGGGAACTGCGGGATCTGGTTTTACCACCAGCATGGTAGAATCAGCTTCCTTACCCAATGAAATTACCAGCTTGTAGGTTCCGGGAAAAACAGCCATGCCTCCCGCAGGTTCCGGCGAAGTAGGTTTTGGTTTTACACTACCCGGCATCCGTATACCCTTCATTTCATAACCCCAGTAATTTCGGTTGAAACCGGTATCGGCTTTTACTTTCAGGGTTCTGATTAATTCGTTTTCTGCATTGAATATTTTCACTGTTACGGAGTCGGTTTTGGATTTGCTGCTGGTATCTGTTTTATCAGCAGGCTTTACATAAAAGGAATAGGATGCACCCCTGTCCCGGTTTTGTCCGTCGTACAATCCCCATGTGCTATAGTCGTACCCCGCTTTATTTTTAAACTTAACCTGGTAGGCAACCGGGGCTTCAAATACCGTTAATTTTTTAGAGGTTATTTTACTATTGCCAGCGGCGGCCAGTCTTAATGGACGAATATCATCCATTATATACAATGCCCTGCCGAAGGTGGCAATACAAAGATCCGCTTCCCTTTCCTGTATAACTAAATCATAAGTAGATACAGAAGGATATCCATTTTTCCATTGTTCAAAACTGGTTCCGTTATCAAAGCTTACCCACAGCCCCTGTTCGGTTCCTGCAAAAATTAAATTGGGTTCTACAGGGTCCTGTAATAAACACAAGGCATACCCTTTCACTTTATTTTCATTGAGCATCAGCTCCCAGGTTTGGCCATAATTTTTTGTTCGGAAAATGTAGGGTTTAAAATCTCCTCTTCTATAATCATTGCATACCACAAATGCTTCAGCAGCATTATACCTGCTGGCTCTTATCTGCGGTATCCATCCCCCCAATGGCATACCGGGGATTCTGCCCCTGAAATTAATCCAGGTTTTACCAGCATCCTTTGTCAATTGTACGTTTCCATCATCGGTACCCACCCAAATAACATTTTTATCTTTTGCCGAAGGTTCAATACACAGGATGGTATTGTAATTTTCAGCCCCGGTAATATCAACAGACAATCCGCCATTTTCATCCTGTTTTTGTTGCGCTACGTCATTGGTTGTCAAATCCGGCGAAATGATTTGCCAGGTAAATCCCTTATTCGTGCTTTTATGTACAAATTGGCTGCCATAGTAAATAGTATTCACATCGTCCGGAGCCTGGGCAAAAGCCGCATTCCAGTTAAAACGCAACCGTGTTTTTAAATCTGGTATGGGCGGCTGCAGGCTGTTCTGTTCACCGGTTGCAATATTGTACCTTCCCAATTCACCTTTTTGCGCCATGGCATATACCCAATTGGCATCCTGCGGATCCGGAGCCACATCAAAGCCATCACCACTCCAAAGATTATCCCAAAAATAATTTTTAATGCCCCCATCCATCCATGTATAAGCCGGCCCTCTCCAACTTCCGTTATCCTGCATACCACCCATTATATGATAAGGTATTTCGTTATCCACGTTAATATGGTAAAACTGGCCAACAGGTAATCGTTCGTCAAATTTCCAGGTACGGCCACGGTCGCGGCTTATGCCAATTCCGCCATCATTTCCATCAATAATAAGATTGGGATTGGTTGGATGTATCCAGAATGCGTGATGATCCGGATGAATACCGGAATAAGGAATTACGTTTTGAAAAGATTTTCCTCCATCCTCACTCATACTGATCATTTGGTTGATATTATACAACCGGTTTTCATTCAACGGATCCACCCGTATGTCCTGGAAATAAAAAGCACGGTTAGTAACATCAGCTTTATTACTGTTTACAAGTTCCCATTTAAATCCGCCATCATCGGTTTTGTACAATCCGTTTTTTGTTGCTTCCACGAGAGCGTATATGCGTTTAGGTTCATTGGTAGAGATAGTAATCCCAATTCTGCCATAATCGCCATCCGGCAAACCTTCCTTTTTACCTAACTTTTTCCAGTTTTTACCTCCATCGAAAGTGATGTATAAACCGCTGCCCGGGCCACCGCTTTTAAAACTATAAGGAGTGCGGCGGTGCTGCCACATATTAGCGATCAGTTTATTGGGATTGGTAGGGTCCATCACCAGTTCAGCACAACCACTGGTATCATTGGTATGCAACATGAGTTTCCAGGTATCGCCTCCATCGGTAGTTTTATAAACGCCCCTTTCCGGATGTTCTGCATAAGGATTTCCTATTGAAGCCGCATACACCGTATTGGGATCATTTGGGTCAATGATCACCCGGTGAATGTTTTTTGTTTTTTCAAGTCCCATCAGCTTCCAGGATTTGCCTGCATCCAGGCTCTTATAAATACCGCCGCCCAGGTTCAGTGAATTTCTCGGATTCCCCTCACCGGTGCCTACCCACAAAACTGAGGGATTGGACTGCTGTACGGCAACCGCACCAATATTTAAAATTGACTGGTCATCGAAAATTGGCTGCCAGTTGCTGCCGCCGTTTTCTGTTCTCCAAACTCCGCCTGAAGCAGTACCAAGATATATGATATCCGGGTTACTATGCAAAGCATCAATACTGGTAACACGGCCACTCATACCAGCGGGCCCGATGCTGCGTGGTTTTAAATTCTTAAACTGGCTGGTTGAAATTTTTTGAGCACTCAACAAATTCGTGCAAATAAATAATGCCAGCAGGATATTCAATTTTCTCATTAAGCGTATTTTTTTTTAGAAGTCGAAGTTGCATAAAAACACAGAGGTTCCCAAACAAAAGGTGGGAAGTGAATCAATGATACCGGTTTTTAGATTTTTGATTAAGGGTGATAATTTATATTCTATTTCCTGAAATTCTTCTCCGCATTTTTGGCAGTATCAAAATCCAATACCACCGAGTTAATACAATAGCGTAACCCAGTAAGTGGGGGGCCATCTTCAAACACATGCCCGAGGTGCGATTTACACCTGCCACACATTACTTCAGTACGTTTCATACCATGTGTGCTATCGGGTGCATAAATAATACTCCCCTTTTTGTAGGGTTCAAAAAAACTGGGCCATCCACAGCTACTTTCAATTTTTCCTTTGCTGTTAAAAAGCGGGTTCCCACATACGGCACAACAATAAGTGCCAACCTCTTTATGATTATTGTATTTTCCTGTAAACGACCGTTCTGTTCCTTTTTCTCTAGCAATTGCATATACTTCTTTAGGTAAAATTTTATTCCACTCTGCATTGCTTAAGTTAACTTTAGTGCTATCCGATTTTGAATAATGTGGATTGGGTTGATCATTTGATTCCATCCTTGTTGGTATTTTTTTATTGTCAATAGAATTACATCCGGTAAAAAGAATATCAATGAAATAATGCCTGGTGATCTATTCATGTTTTATCAACAATCTAATGAATAAATAGTTTTTTGCTTGAAATTTTAAAAGAAATCATCGTTTATCAACAAATTGTTAGGAATGTTAAACGATTTTTAAAGCTGGTAGTTTATATTTGTTTTTTTACAAAGGATAGCAAGCAAATATGTTGAATTTAATACTCTTTGGCCCTCCAGGCAGCGGTAAAGGAACGCAAAGTGAAAAACTGATTGCAAAATATGGCTTAAAACACCTGAGCACCGGCGACTTGTTACGTTCAGAAATTTCCCAAAAAACACCATTGGGTCTTGAAGCGAAAAACATCATGGATAAGGGCCAGTTGGTGCCTGATGCTGTGGTAATAGGTATGATCAGTTCCGCATTGGAAACCAACCCGGATGCTAAAGGTTTTTTATTTGATGGTTTCCCAAGAACATCTGCACAGGCAGAAGCACTGGATAATTTGCTGGAGTTAAAAGGTACATCTATTATTACAATGCTTGCCATGAAGGTAAGTGAAGAAGAACTGGTAAGCCGGTTGCTAAAACGTGGCCAAACCAGCGGAAGAAGTGATGATAATAATGAAAACGTGATAAGGGCAAGAATTGCAGAGTACCACAATAAAACTACGGCGGTTGCAGATTATTACACAAAATTTGACAAGGTTGTTTTGGTTAAGGGAGAAGGATCTGTAGATGAAATTTTCAGTAGCCTTTGCAAGGAGATTGATGCGGTGGTAGAATAATAAGTGTACTCATGATAAAATAATTAAAGCGGCTTTGGCCGCTTTTTTTTTACTTTGTAACTTAAAATAAAAAAGAATGGATCAGCAAAAACTTAATTTCATCTCCACCGGGCTTGTTCCGCTTTTAAGATCATTACCTGCTGATGCCAAAATGAAATGGGGTAAAATGAATGCCCAGCAAGTGGTAGAGCATATTTCCGGTTTCTTCAGGGTTTCTACCAATAAACTTCATTTTCCATTGGTAACTCCGGCTGACCAGTTACTTAAATTCAAAGAGTTTTTACGAAGTGATAAAGAATTCAGGGAAAATACAAAGGCACCTGTGTTGCCCGAAGATCCACTACCAGAGCAGTTTGCCAGTTATGCCGATGCTGTGAACGACCTGGAAAAGGAAGTGAAAGATTTTTTACATGAATTTACCAACGATCCTGCTTTAACTACGCAACATCCTGTATTTGGAGACCTTAATTTTGAAGAATGGGTATTGTTGCACTATAAGCATGTGGTGCATCATTTGAAGCAATATGGGTTGATGTAAATAAAATACCTATTAACGTCTTCCGTATTTTTAGTAGGGAGAGAAAAATAATGTTTCGTTATAAAATGATTATCAACTACTTGTTTATTGTTTGTTGCACAGATGCATCAAACAATAAACAGGGAGTTAACGGTTAAAAATATGTAAATGAATGATCTAACAAAGTCTACAGTTGACAGGCAAAATGTTTTAAATAACAAATATGCAGTTGAAAAATTACAGGAATATTTGGGATTAACTGGTATGCTATTTAATCAGGAATATAGGTTCACAATTCAGCAAGTGACGGATTTTTATTTAGTTTACAGAGGAACAATCATCAGATATTTAAACCAATTCGAAAGCGAGTTAAAACATAATGGATATGAGGTTTTAAAAGGCAAAAAATTGAAAGAATTTAAAAATCAATTCG
>JBBQTL010000146.1:0-15021 GCA_038213285.1 Chitinophagales bacterium | reverse complement strand
ATAAGGATAAAAATGTTGGGTTTAAAAAATTCGAACTCGGTGAAGACACAAAAAATATGTGGAAAAAATACTCGGCAACCGTGTCCATGCATGACATTGAAGGAGAACACTCTAACATTTTTGATGCAGAACATAGTAATGAATTTGCCAGGTTATTACAACAACATTTGGATAAGGTATCCGATTAGTTGCAATTGAAGCATAAAGTTTTAGTAAATGAACCGGGGGCACCCATCTAAACTTTGTTTCTATCCGGGACCAAAGCATGTATTTCAAGATGGGTATAAATCCTGCAGTTGATTATGGATAGGGCAATTTTAACCATTGTTAAAAAATGAAACTGAAAAATGAAATGAAATTTGTTTCTTTCCTCATTTTTCGAACTAAAATAAAAAATTATGAAAAGACTTTACAAACAGGATGACTGGAAGAAAACCTGGAAAGATTATTACCGGTATGATCTCCTGGAAGTATATGGAGAAAAAGGAAAATACCCGGGGTATGTTTATGCTTATGAAAACCGAAGGGATGCTACCATATCTCTTATAAAAAGTGTTGCAAAGGAAGGAGACGAAATTCTGGATGTTGCCGGTGCCTCCGGTAATATTACATTAAAGTTGGCCGAAATGGGCTACCGGGTTACCTGGAATGATATGTATCCAAATTTAGCAGAATATGTGGAAATGAAAAGAGAGAAGGGAATTGTTACTTATAAGGAGGGGAATATATTAGAAGTTAAATTCGACCAGCTTTTTGATGTAATACTGGCTGCAGAAATTATAGAACATGTTGCTCACCCCGATGAGTTTCTTGCTTACCTGTCTACCCTGCTGAAGCCGGGTGGACATATTGTTCTTTCCACTCCTTTAGGATCCTATTTTAAGAACTCGCTCCCAAAATTTACAGAATTTAAAAATCCGCAGATATTTGAGTCAAAACAATTCAATCCCAATGCGGATGGCCATATTTTTTTACTTCATTTAGACGAGATCCCCATTTTGACAAAAAAATCAGGATTGGAGATTGTAACCCTAAAGTATTATACAAATCCATTAACCAATGGGCATATTAAACTTAATAAACTACTTTTTTTATTACCCAAAAAAATAGTATTCGCTATCGAAAGATTCTCACAAAAGTTACCGGAATTCATTGGCAGAAAAATTCATACTAACTTTTCAATGCTTTTACACAAGGCCAACAGTGTGCAAGGCACAAATCTGAACTAATACCGGCAAATGGAAAAGCACCAAAGCTGAATGGCTTAGCTTTGTTGAAATCCCTTAACAAAAACAATATGTAAAATGCAAAGGTATTGGTGTATAGAAAACATACAATATCTGTAAGAGTACTAATTATGTTTAAAAAGATCTGGAATTATATTTTTAATGTGAAGCCCGGACAGGAGGATACCCCCACCGAGAAGTTAACTGTAAAAGAAAGGCTGGCAGCATTTAAAAACCTGCCCCTCTTTTTTAAACTGGTATGGCAAACAAGTCCTTCCCTCACATTTTTAAATGGCTTTTTACGTCTTATCCAGTCCGCACTGCCGTTGGGGCTGCTATATACAGGCAAACTGATCATCGACCAGGTTGTGTTGCTTTCCCGGGATGGCAATGAAAATCTTTCGCAAACGCTGTTATGGCGTTTAGTAGTGCTTGAATTTGGATTAACAATTTTAATGACGGCTTTGAGCAGAACGGTTAGCCTGGTGGATAATTTATTAAGTGAACTGCTTACTTACAGAACATCTATCAAATTAATGACGCATGCCGCCACCCTCGACCTTGACCAATTTGAAGATTCTGATTTTTATGACAAACTGGAAAGAGCAAGACAGAATACCACGGGGCGTGCAGCACTTTTATCCCTTGTATTCAGCCAGGTTCAGGACTTTATTACACTTGGCTTTTTAGCAGCCGGGCTTATTGTATTTAATCCATGGCTAATTATTGTTTTATTAATTTCAATTATTCCCAACTTTTTGGGAGAAGCTTATTTTAACGCCAAAAATTATATTCTCATCCGCAGCCAAACACATGGCCGGAGGGAGATGGAATATATTAATTTTATTGGCAGCAGCGATGAATCTGCCAAGGAAGTACGACTATTTGATCTTTCTGATTTCTTTATCAGCCGATACCGCAAAATATCCCGGAAATTTTTCCTGGCAACCCGAAATCTTGAAATGAAACGATCTATCCTGGGAACCGTATTATCCATCCCTGGTGCAGTTGGCTTTTATGTTGCATTTGTTTTCATTATAAAGGGAGTGGTGGCAGGAACCATTACTATCGGAGGGCTCACATTCCTCGTTGGTTCCATCCGTCAATTGGGAATGATCTCTCAAAATGTGTTGAAGCGGGTAAGCCTGGTAGCAAAGGGAGCATTGCACCTGCGTGACTTTTTTGACTTCTTTAAAATAAAACCGAGAATTGCGGCACCTAAAAACCCCCGCCCCTTTCCTAAACCAATCCGGCATGGATTTGTATTCGAGAATGTTGGATTTAAATATTTTAACTCAAGTCGCTGGGCAAACCGCCACCTCAATTTCACCCTGCATGCCGGGGAAAAACTGGCGCTGGTAGGGGAAAACGGTGCTGGTAAAACAACGCTGGTAAAACTACTGGTGCGGCTTTATGAACCCACGGAAGGCAGGATATTATTGGATGGTCATGATTTGAGAGAATATGATTTGGGTGAATTAAGATCAGAGATCGGCATTATTTTCCAGGATTACCTGCGGTACCAGATGACTACATCCGAAAATATTGCGATGGGCAATATTAAGGAAAAGGACAATAAAGAACTTATCATCAAATCGGCCAAGCAAAGCCTGGCAAATTTGATTATAGAAAGATTTCCGGATAAATATGACCAGATGCTGGGCCGCCGCTTTAATAAAGGGGTAGAACTTTCAGGAGGAGAATGGCAGAAGATAGCATTGGCCAGGGCGTATATGAGAAATGCACAGTTAGTAATACTGGATGAACCTACTGCTGCATTGGATGCGAGGTCAGAATTTGAAGTATTTCAGCGCTTTGCAGAACTGACAAAAGATAAGGCGGCGATGTTAATTTCTCACCGCTTCTCCACGGTAAGGATGGCAAACCGGATATTGGTTTTGGAAAAGGGGCAATTGGTTGAAATAGGCAGTCATGAGGAACTGTTGGCAAAAGGTGGCCGATATGCCGAATTATTTCAGTTGCAGGCAATGGGCTACCGCTAGATTGGTGTGGATGTAAAATAAACCAAAAAAGAAAGAAACATTCGCTTCTTTCATTAGCACATTATCAAATTAGCATTTTAACATATTAGCATCATCCTTCTTTCATCCTTCTTAAATAATTGATCACGGCAGTAATTTCTCCGTAAGAATATCCATCGCCTAATTGTTGTTTTACCGGCCCGATGGCCAAACTATTTTTATGTCCGGTGATGGCTTCTTTAATTACTTCCAGTTTATTTTTACTTACCAACTGGTAAATATCAATTTCACCCGTAAATACAAAATGCCCGAGGTGTTCTTCAATGGTACCTCTTTTTAACCCACGTGCAGCAGCAATCTCATCAATATCCCTTCCCTGCTGAAATAATTGCAGGCTGGCTATTTTTGTCTCCGTAGGTTTAGTGCTTTGACTCACCATGCGCTGGCGTTTGGGCGCTTTTTCACTCATTCTTCCCGTAAGCCCGTTCGCCCTGCAATAATCAATGATCGGATCTAAAAATAACGATCCATATTTCACCAGTTTCAAATTTCCAAAACCAGAAATATTGGCCAAATCACTGGTGGTTAGTGGCAGGTAAGTTGCCATCTCTACCAACGTGGCATCAGAAAAAACCTGGAAAGCGGCTACATTTTCTTCCCTTGCCAGTTGATACCTGATATCTTTTAGTTGTTTAAATAATTCATTCTGTACCCGGCTGTAGGCAGGCGTTACCGAAGCTGTTTCTTTTCGGGTCGTTGTTGTTTTCACCAGACTTACGGGCAATTCACCCTTTAAAATTTGCATGCTCATTTCATTCAATTGAAGCACCGGGTATTCGCCATCACTTTGCTGCAAATATTTTAATTGCAGCAACTCCCGCACATATTGTTTCCATTGATCCTTGCTGATGTCTTTTCCAATACCATACGTTTTTAATGACTGGTGTTCTGATCTTGTGGTGGTGCTACCCCTTAAAAAATCAATTACGTAATTCATTCCAAATTTTCCATTTAACCGGCTTACTGCACTTAATAATTTTTGTGCTTCAACGGTAGCATCTGCTTTTTCTTCTTCACTCAGGCACACATCGCAGCTACCACAGAATGCGGGTGCCGGTTCATCAAAATAATTTAATAAATATTGCCGCCTGCATTGCCTGGTACTGCAAAGCGCCGCCATCTGGTCCAGCTTTTTCAGCATGATTTTACTCTGCTCCGCATTGCCTTCGATGGTGGCAAAATTTTTTAGTTTAAACACATCTGCACCACTAAAAAACAACAGGGCTTCACTGGGTAATCCATCTCTTCCTGCACGCCCGGTTTCCTGGTAATACCCTTCTATGTTTTTAGGCAGGTCAACATGCACCACAAAGCGCACATTGCTTTTATTGATGCCCATTCCAAAAGCAATAGTGGCTACAATGATCTTTATTTCATCCCTTAAAAATTGTTCCTGGTTTCGTTCTTTGATATTTTTTTCGAGACCTGCATGATAGGCCGCTGCCGCATATCCCCTTTCCCTTAAATTTTCAGCAAGGCTTTCGGTTGAATTCCTGCTAAGGCAATAAATGATGCCACAGTCGTCTTTATGTACGGCTAAATATTCAAGTAGCTGCTGTAAATAATTCCGCTTTTGCTTGATAAAATAACTGATGTTGGGCCGGTTAAAAGAGTTTTCAAAAACAGTATAATTGGTTACTTCCAGTTTTTGAATGATGTCTTGCTTAGTGAGTTTATCGGCTGTAGCGGTTAATGCAATGATGGGCGTATGGGGGAACTGCATTTTCAATTGTCCCAACACCAAATATTCTGGTCGGAAATCATGCCCCCAATGACTGATACAATGCGCCTCATCAATGGCAAATAATGACACATTAATATCCTTCAGGTAATTCAATAAACTATTTTGTCCCAATAATCTTTCAGGTGCCACATACAATAATTTCAACTGATTACTATTTAACCGTTGAATGATAGCTGCCTGTTCAAAAGAGGATTGGGAAGAGTTTAAAAACGCAGCCGCAATGCCATTTAATTTAAGGGCATCTACCTGGTCTTTCATTAAGGCGATGAGTGGGGAAACCACAATGGTAACACCCTCAAAAACCAGTGCCGGTATTTGATAACACAACGATTTACCGCCCCCGGTAGGCATTAAAACAATGCTGTCATTTTTTGCCAGCACATTCTCAATTATTTCCTGCTGGTTATGCCGGAATTCGTTGTAGCCGAAATACTGTTGCAGGGTTTGGCGGATGTCCATCATACATTATCAAATTTAAATATTTCGACGCAGCTAAGTTAAAACAAGAAACTTACAACCCCTATCCCCTAAAGGGGGAAAAAGAAAAGCTGTAGCTGTTCAGCGCATTAAATGAATGTCGTTAAAGCTGAAACCCTTATCCAGGCTGAATTACAGCCACCTTAACAAAAAATATCTAAAATTTATTTGGATTTATCAGCATCCTGTTGATACCTTTGCGCCAGTTCTTTAGTTATCACTTATCAAGAAAGGCAGAGGGTAATGGCCCGTTGAAGCCTTGGCAACCTATCCGGATTTTATTAGGATAAGGTGCCAATTCCATCCCGGTTATTTCGGGGGAGATAAGTCAGATTCACAGCTCAAAATATAATTTCAACATATTAAAAGCTCATCTGATTTTATCGGGTGAGCTTTTTTGTTATACCCCATTCGCTTCGGGTAATATCATTGGCTCAACCGGTAATGGATTTTATTCTTGATGATGATTGCAACAACCAATTACAATTACATGAATCACTTCTTTCGGGAAGACGGAGGACAACAACATGAGCAACGCAACCCAGTTATTACACTTGCAACCTATTAAAAATAGTATAAAAACTTATCATAGTATTAGTTTGCCATGGCTGACAGGCCTACGAAAACGTAATTAATGCTCAACATAGGTATGTGGCACAAGGGAGTGACACAACGATGCTGAATAAGGAAATATGGCTGGTGCAACAGAAATAAAGAGTACGAACTTACAGCGAAAGGTAAATTTATTTGAAAATAAAAAATAACAACAATGGAACCTGGTAAACAATTGACGATTGGCCTTTTTGGCTTTGGTGTGGTAGGCAAGGGCCTTTATGATGTATTGCACAATACGGCCACACTTCAATCTACGATCAAGAAAATTTGCATCAAAAATGCGGGTAAAAAAAGAAGTATTGCAGCGGAGAATTTTACAACGGATGCATCGGAATTATTGAATGACGATAACATCAATGTAATTGTAGAATTGATTGATGATGCGGACGCAGCATTTGCCATTGTAAAAACCGCTTTGCAAAAAGGGAAGGCTGTTGTAAGCGCAAATAAAAAAATGATTGCAGAACATTTTGAAGAATTACTGGCATTACAAAAAGAATATCATACACCCTTTTTATATGAAGCCTCCTGCTGCGCCAGCATACCGCTGATCCGCAACCTGGAAGAATATTATGACAACGACTTGTTGCAATGTTTCCGGGGAATTATCAACGGATCCACAAATTTTATCTTAACCAAAATTTTTGAGGAGCATCTGGAATTTGACAAAGCATTGCTGATGGCGCAACAGCTTGGCTTTGCCGAAAGCAATCCCAAACTGGATATCGGTGGATTTGATGCGGCCAGTAAGCTCAGCATTTTACTGGCACATTCCTTTGGCGTAATCGCTGCAACGGATCAGTTTCTTTTTAACGGAATAGAAAATATTTCATTGCCCGATGCAGGTGTGGCAAAAGAAAAAAGGTTTAGCATTAAACTGGTAGCGAATGCACAAAAATTAAAAAATGGCAAACTGGCGGCTTTTGTATTACCGCAGTTTGTAAGGGAAAGCGATGACCTGTATCATGTTCAAAATGAATTTAATGCCATCACTACGGAAAGTACATTTGCAGACAAACATTTCTTTAAAGGAAGAGGTGCAGGTGCATTTCCTACAGCCTCTGCTGTGTTGAGCGATATCTCTGCATTGCGTTACAACTATAAATACGAATACAAAAAAATATACCACGAAACAGATACGGAACTGACCAATGATTTTTATTTAAAAGTATTTATCAGTGTGGATGATTTTGAAAAGATAAATAAAGATGATTTTGAGTGGATTGAAGAATGGCACAATGGCCTTCAATACAGCTGGCTGGTTGCCATCATACATGCGGAAAAATTATTGAACAGTAAATGGTGGAGAGCAGATGGCGTATCACTGATTGTATATCCCGAGGCAATTGTGGAAGATATTGACTACAAAGAAATAAGCAAGCGCAGTTTGCAACTGGCGGGGGTGGTGTGATGAGTGATGAATGATGAATAGGTTGAAGTCATATTCATTACTGATTAAACTAATTATTCATTATACTCATTACTCATTAAACTAATTATTCATTAATCATCAAACTCATTACTCATTACTCATCACTCATTATCCTTATTGTGAGATATAATTATGTAGCAGGGAGATGGTTTCTTTTTGAGATTCAATGATGGCAGTTACCACATCGGTAATAGAAATTACACCAGTTACTTTTTCATCTTTTATAACTGGCAAGTGACGTACTTTTCTTTCACTCATCAATTCCATGCACTTTTCAATATTGTCTTCCGGAGAAACGGAGATTACTTTCTCGGTCATAATCTCTTTTACCAGTGTATCATGTGAGGTCTTACCTTTTAATATTATTTTTCGGGCATAATCTCTTTCGGAAATAATTCCAAGTAGCTGGTCGTTTTCCATCACCAACAGCGCACCCACGTTTTTCTGTCCCATCTCTTTTAAGGCATCATAGACCGTTACCCCGCTTATTATTGAGTAAACATTACTTCCCTTCGTCTGCAAAATGTCAGAAACTTTCATAATCATTTGGTTTTAAATCGTTAATCAAACAACTTGTTTAACGCTTTACAGAAGCGCTGTAAATTGTTTGAACATGAAGATACTAAAGTGAATGAAGAAAATAAAAATGATTTTAAGATGCCGGGCACCGCAACATTTTGTTTATAATCTACTAAGCAGAATTATTTCCCCAGTTGTATATCATTATACCCAACATTTACATTGTCAACCTTATTTTTGGCTGCTTTTCTACTGGCATAATTTTAGAACCCATAATAGTCTAAAAATATACGATTATGGAAACAAATGAAAAATTAATTGAAACGTTAAATGACCTGATAGAAATTAACAATGACCGGGTAAACGGGTATGAAAAAGCCGCTGATGAAACAAAGGATCTCGATGTTGATTTGCAGGCAATATTTCACAGCATGGCAAATGACAGCCGTAAATATGCCGCAGAATTAACGGAAGAAGTAAGGAATTTGGGTGGTGAAGCATCTACAGATACTACTAATAGCGGCAAAATTTACCGCGTGTGGATGGACGTAAAGGCAACTTTTTCAGGTCACGACCGTCAGTCAGTTTTGGAGTCTTGTGAATTTGGTGAGGATGCGGCTCAAAAAGCCTACAAGGAAGCCCTCGCTTCAGATGCAGAGATGAATGCGCCTACCCGGCAGTTGATAACCGGTCAACAGGAATCATTGAAAACGGCGCATGATGTGATAAAAAATTTCAGGGATGCCCACCAGGCAGTGAATGCTTAACTGGTAAGAATTTCTCCTCTGTCAATTAAACCATCTGAATATTAAATAGCCAGGCTTTTTGCCTGGCTATTATTTTGATACGAACCAGGTGAAGGAAATTGTTGCATCCAAATGGCTTTACCTGTTTTTATGTAGATACTATGGCCATGCATGGTACTAACCACTATTATTGCAGGTAGTGGATATTTTTTAAATTTAACTTCTTTTAATCACTTTAATAACCACCAGTTTTGAAGTGGGCGTATTGCTTTTATCAGCCACGCTGCTGATTGGTACCAACACGTTTGTTTCAGGAAAATAAGTGGCTGTACAACCCGCCGGTATATTAAAAGGAACTACGATAAACTGATGTGCTACTCTTTCTTTGGCATTGTGAAAATTATACAGGTCCACGATATCACCTTTTTCCAGCTGGCGTTGTTGCATGTCTTCCTGGTTCATAAATATTACACGGCGCTCGTTGTACACTCCCCTGTACCGGTCATCCAGGCCGTAAATGGTGGTATTAAACTGGTCGTGACTGCGGATGGTCATCATCATCAGCTCGTCCTCGGCTAATTGAGGCGCATATAACGGGGCAATACTAAAATGAGCCTTTATGGAAGGTGTATTAAAATTTCCCTCCCGGTTGCAATTGGGCAGGTAAAATCCACCCGGCATCCTTATTCTTTTATTGTATGATTCAAAGCCCGGTATCGTGTGTTCAATATCCTCCCTTATAAAATCGTAATGCTGCATATATTTATCCCATCTAATTTTACTGCGATTGCCAAACGTCGCTTTGGCGAGCCTGCACACAATAACGGGTTCGCTCAGCAGCATCTCCGAAACCGGTTTCAACATCCCTTTAGATGATTGTACTACACTCATTGAATTTTCGCAGCTTACAAACTGAACTTCCCCATTCAATATATCTTTATCGGACCGGCTAAGGCAGGGCAAAATCAACGCTTCTTCACCATGCACCAAATGGCTTCGGTTGAGCTTGGTAGATACCTGAACGGTGAGTTGACATCTTCGCAGTGCTTCGGCTGTAAACAGCGTATCGGGAGTGGCAGATAAAAAATTACCACCCATTGCAATAAACACTTTCGCCTTTCCCTGGTGCATTGCATAGATGGCATCCACTACATCATAACCCGCATGTTGAGGTGGCGTGAAATGAAAATGATTTTGCAACGATTGGAGGAATTGAGGAGATGGCTTTTCATAAATACCCATTGTTCGATCGCCTTGTACATTGCTATGTCCACGTACCGGGCAGGTGCCGGCACCAGGCTTCCCAATACTACCTTTTAGTAATAAAAGATTTACCAGTTCCTTGATGGTATTGACCGCATTTTTTTGTTGGGTAAGGCCCATTGCCCAACATGCGATTATCTTTTTTTTGTTAGCTAAAATTTCAGCCGTTTCTTTCAATTGTTTCAGTTCAATACCAGCGGCTATTATCAACTCATCAAGCTGTTGCTGCTGAAGATGCTCAACATATTCGTGATAACCCTCCGTATTTTTATTAATGAAAGCGGTATCGAAAACAGTACCCGGGTTAAGTTGTTCTTTTTGCAGCAGTAGCAGGGACAACGCTTTTAATAAAGCCATATCCCCGTTAATTTTTACCTGCAAAAAAATATCCGTGAGGGCCGTATCTAATTGCAATATCCCCTTTAGGGTTTGAGGATTGCTAAATCCCATCAATCCTGTTTCGGGTAATGGATTGATGGAAATAATGACGGCACCGTTTGCTTTTGCTTTTTGCAAAGCACTAAGCATTCTTGGATGATTGGTACCCGGGTTTTGCCCAAGTACCATAATTACTTCTGCCTCGTAAAAATCTTCCAGCTTTACTGATCCTTTTCCTACACCCAACGATTCACCCAAAGCTACACCACTACTTTCATGACACATATTGCTACAATCGGGCAAATTATTGGTGCCATATTCCCTCACAAATAACTGGTAAAGAAAAGCAGCTTCGTTACTGGTACGCCCCGATGTATAAAAGATGGCATCATCCGGCGAAGGCAGTTCATTTAAAGTATCGCCGATTTTTTTAAATGCTGCTTCCCATGAAATGGCCTGGTAATGGCTGGCTCCCTTTGGGAGAAACAAAGGTTCTGCAATACGGCCCTTTTCTCCTATTTCATAATCAGATAATAACGCCAAATCATTTACGGAATGAATGGCAAAAAAATCAGCATTTAATTGTTTGGTGGTTGCTTCTTCGGCCACCGCCCTGGCCCCGTTTTCGCAATACTCCGCAATGCCGCTGCGGTCGTCATCCGGATCGGGCCAGGCACAACCGGGGCAATCAAATCCTTCTGTTTGATTTAAACTGTGTAATGCTTTTAAGCCACGCAATACACCCGCTTCTTTGAACACTTGCCTCAAACCTGAGACAACACCAGGCACACCTGCGGCAACCTTTTTAACGGCTTCCAGCTTTAACCCTGTAAACCTTTCGGGGTTCTCTGGATTGGGCTCAGGCAATTGCTTTTCAAGCATTATCAACAGGTTTTACTTGGATTATCGTAATTGTCGCTTTGATCTTCGGTACTGGCATCTTTACACACAAAATCTTTTTCTAATAAAAGAGAAACGATACTCCCATTGGCAAGTGGCATCATCGCATCAAAGCCAACAATTGAATTTACAGCCCAGTCTTTTGTCAATGCTGCCGGAACATACATCGTTATTTTATTGTCAACAAAATTGGCTGATAGCTGTTCACTATCTTTCCTGGTTTGCAATGCGTATACCAATGCATTATTGCCAAAGGAAATTTGTTCCTCCAGGTAACCTTCTCCTGCTAATTGATTCACTTCCGATTTTGATACCCGTATTCTTAA
This sequence comes from Chitinophagales bacterium, assembly GCA_038213285.1. GTDB lineage: Bacteria > Bacteroidota > Bacteroidia > Chitinophagales > Chitinophagaceae > Ferruginibacter. Next base: position 3,353 of record JBBQTL010000146.1, on the reverse strand, counting down.
TGAATTCCCTTTGATGCGTATTTTCATAATTGTTATTATGTTAGAACTAAATATTTAAAGCGATCGGAAATTTCAAATCCAATTTGTGTATTCAATAAAAACTACGGATCGCTTAATTTGTGTAATCCAATAGCCATCGGATTAACTTTATATTTCCTGTTATTCATTTGGAGTTTCTATAATTGAATCCGTTGACTACCGGAATAAATATTAAATTTTTCGTTTCGTAAAAACCCAATCAAAGTTATACCAGTTTCCTTTGCCAGTTCTACCGCAAGGCTTGAGGGAGCACCGACTGCAACAATAATTTTAATACCGGCAACAAACGCCTTTTGTACCAACTCAAATCCAGCTCTTCCGCTCAACAATAATATAGTTTGATGTAATGGCAATTCCCCTTTTAAAAAAGCAGCGCCGATTATCTTATCAAGTGCATTGTGCCTGCCCACGTCTTCCCGTATCAACAATAAATTTCCATCCAAAGAAAACAAGGCACTTGCGTGCAAACCACCGGTATCGTCAAATATCCTCTGCTGTTTTCTTGCTATACCGGGCAATGCATGCAACAATCCCGCAGGAATAAGTATGTCATCTTTTTCACTGGGATAAACGGGCGCAATGCTGATTGCATCAATGCTTGCCTTTCCACAAACCCCGCAACTGGAAGTAGTATAAAAATTACGTACCACATTATTCAACACAGGTGGTACATTTTCTTCCAGGGTAACCAACACCCTATTTTTATCTGCAGTAAAACATTGCACCTGCTTTACTCCATCCATGCTTTTTATAACGCCTTCAGTAAATAAAAACCCAATGGCCAGCTCTTCATCATTACCAGGTGTGCGCATAGTAACGGCGATATTTTTTTTCATGTAGCCATTGGCACTACTGTAAGCCAATTGAATTTCCAATGGTTCTTCCACGGCTACCTGGTCAGTAGCTTCAATCACTTCACCGGATGTAAATTTCATTACATTGATATGTTCGGTCTCATTGCTATGCATCAGCCTTCCAATAATATCCATTGTACATTTTCATTTCGATGCTATAAAGTTACTGCTTAATGAAGAAAGAAAATGGGTGGGGCTCATGCCTGCAAATCGGAGGGGAGGCAGCAGACGGGTGTTGTAGGAGTATAGCGAAAGAATATTTTAAATGTTCAATAGTTCACGGCCCAAATGTTTTCAAGAGGTGGGGCGATGGAAAAACGTAAGTGCAGCCTACTTATATCATATTTTAATTCTAATTGTCCGTCTTTGGTAGCTATGTAAATAAGGTGGTTTTACCATAATTAATTTATCGTACTCCTTTAAAAAAGGGTAGCTAGCGCTACCCTAAATTTTTTTAGTATCATCTTTTGGAATACCAGCCGAGTAGTGGTCTTTACTATTGCTTACAATAAAATCATCTCGTATGTCTATAACTGGGTATTTTTATTAATAGCATTCGGCTAATTTTTCGCGATTATAACTTCTTCCAGATGCAAATGTATTTTCAACATGAATTGGAATGTTTCCCGCAGTCGTCGAGAAGTTATTCTTTTTTTCCAATTCGAATGATAAAATAATTCTAATCCTCATAGAAGATAATTTCTCCCTTGTTGTCGAATGTAACAGCTTGATAAATAACAGAACAATAAAAAAAGGCAATAATGGAATTAAATAAATTATCCAACTGGCCGAGTTAACAATAAAAATGGCAGTCAGGTATTTATAGTATTTGCGTACTATAGGGTTCAGTTCTTTATCATGGAAAAAAGACATAAGATTATCATAAATAACTTTACCTGACGCAGTTTTTTTTAATCTCCTATTTTTTCGGCTTTTAATTAATAAATCGAAGACGTTATGTTCATCAAATTTATTTATTGAATATGCCATCATATTGGACATTGTGTAAATTGACTCGTCAGAAAATTTATCCTTCCTAAAAGCAATTCTTTGAAATTTACTTTTGATATTTATTATTTTAAAAATCAATTCCACTTTTAAAGTCGGTAGAACTAAACCTTCCATAATAAAATGGTAGAGCGCCAATGTTCCAAAAATTAAAATTAAAGTTGCCATAGTTTATATTTTTAGGCTCTTAAAAGCAAGTCTTGATGAAGCTTTTCATTTTCTTCTAAAAGCTTATTAATCTGTTCAATATGAACTTTATTGGACCTTGACCCGATGAAATACCATGCAGCCAAAATCATAGACGCAAAAACCCAACCAAAGTACTCTAACGACTTTACCATGGTGAATATTTCATGTAAAATCTTAAGTAGGTCAACTGAGTTAAGTTTTGCGATAGACATTAAAATAATTAATCCAAAAATTGCCAATAACAATTGCCCTTTATTCATGGCGTGTATCATTACATTCTGGATCATTCCCCAACCATTAGGCTTATATTTATTAACTGGATTTTCTTTAGGAATTGAAGGTTGTGTTGCGGTAGTTGGGCGCTGTCCCTTGGCCATTAATAGTAATTTGTTAAGGTTTTAGTAACTATGAAGCAACAAATTAGTAAAATTTATGACAAATTAAGAAAAATCCCCCTTGGTTTTTAATGATACAGTCCCGAAGTTTGATTTTTACCGGTAATTCATAGCCGCTTATCCGGGTTAAAGCGGGGATAACAATCAGATGTTGCAGGGAGTATAGCTAAAGAATATTTTAAACATGAATAGTGAATCAATGTCGTTTACTTAAGTTCTTTTCTCTATTATAGAACTGAAATTTAAGGATCTCGTAAGACATCGCCCCAACCCCTCTCTAAAGGCTGAAGGAAGTTTTACCATTGGGATTAGTGGTGTTATTTTTGAGTTGTTTATGAAACTCAGGCTTTGCTTTTCCATTTCTATTCCGCGAAACATTAGCGCAATTATAGTATACTCCATTGGAGAGAGGTTAGATAGGCAAACAGCTACTTCTTTAATACCTGCAAAACAGTCCCATACAAAACCTCGGCTCCCAATGCCAGGTCTTCGTAGGAAGCATATTCCAGTGGGTTATGGCTAATGCCATCTTTACAGCGAATGAAAATCATTCCATAATCGCAGGAATAGGACAAGGCCAATGCATCATGAAAAGGTCCACTCATTAATTCAGGCGCATCCAACCCAGCAGCTTTACATTCTGTATGAATGATTTCCTTTATCCAGTCGGCACAATACCGGGGTTCACTGTTGGTATCTTCAGAAATTTCATAAGTTAATGAATGCTTTTGAGAGATGGATTCAATCTGATCCCGTAGTTGCTTCTCATAGCGGTTGCGTCTTTCCAAATCAATATCCCGAAGGTCAACGGTGAACGTTACCTGCTCGGGAATAATATTACGGGAAGCGGGAAATACCGTTAAAGTGC
>JBBQTL010000145.1:0-15030 GCA_038213285.1 Chitinophagales bacterium | reverse complement strand
AAATGGTTTTCTCCGCCCCGGCACTGATGGCATCAATAATCGATTGTATTTCGCTTTCACCGGGATACAGGCGGTGTAGCAAATCTTTAAACAGTTCTTTTTTGGTAAGTTCTTTATTGGCAGCTTTTATCTTTTGCAGGTACGCAATTATTATTTCGGAGAATCCTTTTTTCAATGTTCGGTTACTTTTGTTTGCTAAGATAATACAATGCTGGTTAGCGCCGTTTAATGCTGTTGTTTTAAAGGATTGTATCCTCCCAACATAATATTGTGGAATGGCTAAGCTGGAATGTAAGGTTGCTGGTGATTTCTTACGACATATACAACCTCGAATACAACCGCTCATGCTGCATACATCGAACATCAAAACCGGTGCAACATAATCCAAGCTTTTCTTTGTCTGGTACCAAAGTATTTTCTACCAATTGTTCGATCAACGGTTGGAGCGAAAACAATATCTCCTGCCCGTCCTGCTGCCCCAATGGTATCAGCTTTACGCTGTTGGTAACCATGCCTGCTGCGGCATTATAAAAAAAGCCGGTCAATGCATCCTGCTTTTTGATATGCAGCGCATGAGCATACAATCCAAATACAATACAATAGTGGCCCGTAGCTTCCTTTATCTCAACTGCTGTTCTGTATTCATCGGCCAACTTACTTTCACTAACCGGTTGAAATATTTTCATCAGCCGCATGCCCAATTTCTGGCTGGCCTGCCTTATTTCTTTCGGCAACTTTACGGCGGTACATTCCACATCCAACTGCAAAACCGTTTCAACATCACCTGCCTCGGCCGCATCATACGCAAGTGAAACAAAAGCCCCATCAGTATACTGCAAATTTCTTGTAAGCATCTCTGTTACAAATTGGCTGGCAGTAACTTTATTGTGCACAATACCCTGCTGAACGTAAGTCTCCAACCCCGCGGAATGAGCATATCCGCCAATAGGCAATGTGGGATCTGACAGTTGTAACAAACTCAGGAGTGCTGTACTCATTCAGGAGGGTTTGTCAGTTTCATGATTTTTGAAAAGAGGCTGCTTTGCTTATTATGCCCATGGGGCGAAACCGAAGTTTTTAATGGATTGACCAGCTTTCTCTTTCCCCCATTCACGTCATAACCTGCCGATGATAACAATTGAAACAAAGGCGTTTCATAAGCAACCAGTATTTCTTCCTGGTGGTAAAAAACCGGTAGGTGTTTGTTACCGATTTCATAACAGACAGATGCCATTTCAAACATTGTTCTTGGCCGGATGATGATGGCATCGCACTCCTTTACTTCAATTACAATGATACTAAAATCATCTTCATAAATAATATCTCCTTCAGTAAGTTGTTGATTTTCGTTTAAAAATTTCAGCACTACCTCTACACCGGCCAAGGTTTTTTTATGCAGGATACGTTTGTTGGTTTCATACCATTCCAGCAACAGGTAATCGATCTTGCGGTTATGCAGCGCAAAAAAATTAAGGTTCCCTATTTTCTCCTTTATCAACATGGTTTACTGAAACAGCATTTAATTTAATCCGTAATTAAAGATGCCCAATGGTATGTAGTACAAGAGGGCGATGCAAGGCTGTTGCCATGAAATTCTTTTGCCCGGACAATAAAAATTAAAATAAAAAGTACCGTTGCGCCAGCGGCAATTCATCCAGTGGTTCGCAGGTAATATGCACACCATCTACTTTTACTTCATAGTTTTCCGGGTTTACATCTATCTGTGGTGTGGCATCATTGTGTATCAAATCTTTTTTGGAAATGGTACGACAATCTTTTACCGGCAACAGCATTTTTTGAAGTCCGTATTGCTGCACTACATTTTTTTCCAAAGATAGTTTTGAAACAAATGTAGCGCAGGTGGTAAACAAAGCTTTTCCATAAGCCCCAAACATGTGCCGGTACACAACAGGCTGTGGTGTGGGGATGGAAGCATTGGGATCACCCATCCTTGCGCCGATGATCATTCCACCCTTTATAATCATTTCGGGCTTGGCACCAAAAAGGGCCGGTTTCCACAATACAATATCAGCCAGCTTACCAGTTTCCAAAGAACCCACATAAGATGAAATACCATGCGCAATAGCCGGGTTGATAGTATATTTTGAAACATATCTTTTAGCCCTGAAATTATCATTGCCCTTTCCTTCATCTTCGGGCAGGGCACCCCTTTGCACTTTCATTTTATGCGCTGTTTGCCAGGTACGTGTAATTACTTCTGCTACCCTGCCCATGGCCTGGCTATCGCTGCTCATCATACTAAACACACCCATATCCTGTAGTATATCTTCTGCGGCAATCGTCTCAGGCCGGATACGACTATCTGCAAAAGCCACATCTTCAGGAACCGACTTATCCAGGTGATGGCAAACCATCAGCATATCCAGGTGTTCATCAATTGTATTAATTGTATAAGGCCGGGTTGGATTTGTAGAGGAAGGCAAAATATTCGGATACATCGCTGCTTTAATAATATCCGGCGCATGTCCGCCACCAGCTCCCTCTGTATGAAAGGTATGAATTACCCGGCCATTAATGGCCGCAATGGTATCTTCTAAAAAACCGGCTTCGTTTAAGGTATCGGTATGTATGGCTACCTGCACATCATACTTATCCGCAACCTGAAGGGAGGCATCAATAACCGCTGGTGTAGCTCCCCAGTCTTCGTGAATTTTAAGTCCTAATGCACCCGCTTCAATCTGTTCCTCCAGCGGCCCAATGCTGGCACAATTTCCCTTGCCAAAAAAGCCGAGGTTCATGGGAAACGCATCAGCAGATTGCAACATTTTTTCAATATTCCATGCACCCGGCGTTACGGTGGTGGCATTGGTTCCATCAGCCGGACCTGTACCTCCACCAATCATGGTGGTAATGCCACTGAATAAAGCATGATCAATCTGTTGCGGGCAAATAAAATGAATATGGGTATCAATTCCGCCGGCAGTGGCTATTAAGCCTGCGCCACCATGTACTTCGGTAGAAGCCCCGATGATCATGTTGGGGGTAATGCCTTCCATTGTATCGGGATTACCAGCTTTACCAATGCCTGCAATTTTTCCATCCTTAATCCCTATGTCTCCTTTTACAATACCCCAATGATCAATGATCATTACACTGGTAATTACAAAATCCAATACCCCTTCTTTACGGGTAGCCGTTGCCGATTGCGCCATGCCATCCCGGATGGTTTTGCCACCGCCAAATTTGGCTTCATCGCCATACACCGTATAATCCTTTTCTATCTCAATCAATAATTCCGTATCGCCCAGGCGAATTTTATCACCGGTGGTTGGGCCATACATGTTGGCGTACTTTATCCTGTTGATGTGTAGTGGCATGTTGTGTGCTTTTTTTTCACGCAAAGCCGCAAAGGGGCAAAGCCGCAAAGATTATTTGTTCAATAGAAAACTACAGCATTGGCTTTTATCTTAAGCCATAATTATAATGCACTGTTACTAGCATTGTTTTCACGAAAAGACGATAAGTAGCAAAGGCACTAAGGATCTGTCTTATTTTTAAAATTTAAATTACCTGCCTTTTTTAGTGCCTGCTTTTTATTTTGATCATTCATTTCACCGTTCACTAAATTATTAAACCCTACTATTTTTTTACTACCGCCAAAATTTACCAGCTCTATATCCTTCTCTTCGCCTGGTTCAAAACGTACCGCAGTTCCTGCTGCAATATTTAGCCGCATCCCAAATGCTTTTTCCCTGTCAAATTCCATTTGCTTGTTTACTTCAAAAAAATGAAAATGTGAACCCACCTGCACAGGCCGGTCGCCGGTATTTACTACCGTTAGGTTGGCAGTGGCACGACCAATATTACATTCAATATCCCCGTTTGCCAAAAAGTATTCTCCTGGTATCATGTTTAGAAGATTTGCCCCATCCCCTGAAGGGAGTAAGGCAGGATTATTAATTTTGTAACAGTATAATTTTAACAAATACAAACCTATATATTTTCGTAAGTGTTCACCGCCTTAAAGTCTCCTGCCCTGTCCTCCCCTTTCGGGGGAGTTAGAGGGGGCTGCCCTTCCTACCTGATCGGGTCATGCACCGTAACCAGCTTGGTTCCATCCGGAAAAGTTGCTTCAATCTGTATTTCATGAATCATTTCCGGTATGCCTTCCATTACATCTGATCTTGTTAAAATAGTAGCGCCGTATTGCATCAGGTCGGCAACGGACCTCCCATCACGGGCCGCTTCCTGCAAATGACTGCTGATGAGGGCGATCGCTTCCGGGTAATTCAGTTTCAATCCCCTGGCTTTTCTTTTTTCCGCCAATTCACCGGCTAAAAAAAGTAATAACTTTTCAGATTCTCTTGGAGATAAATGCATGACTAAAAATGATTTTAATTATTGAAAAGGCAGGCAATCGGGCTAATCCGCAGAATAAATGTTAAGGTAAGAAAAAACCAAATACCATTACCAGCATATATATTATTGTGTTGACAATAAAGTATTGGTTTTGTCGATTTATAAGGGTAATCCCGGCAATCACCTGGTTGTTACCATGAAAACCAAACAAATGTTAAAACTTATTTCTTATCCATTTGTGGCTCTTACTTCTTTTTTAATCATGAGCCACACAAATTTTTCCACCGTTAATAAGGCAGGTCAGTTATCAAAACCATTGCCGTTTTTAGCATTTAACAATTCATCGGTCAATAAGATACCTGGTTCAATTAAAGAGGTAAAATCTGATTGCTATACTATATGGCAATTGGGTAGTGCAGGGCTTTCGGAAACGGCATTTAATTATGCAATAAAGGGATTTGAATATTTAAATAAAGCGAACCAGATCGCTAAAAAGAATATAATTTCAGTAGTAGATTTCAGCAAACCATCTACCCAAAAAAGGCTTTTTGTGATTGATGTAACCAGCGGAAAAATATTATTCAATACCTGGGTGGCACATGGCCGTAATTCGGGTACTGAATATGCGAATGAATTTTCAAACCTGCCTGAATCGCATCAAAGCAGCCTTGGATTTTACACCACATTAAGTACTTATATAGGAGGTCATGGTTATTCACTCAGGCTAAAAGGTTGCGAAAAAGGAATCAATGACAAAGCGTATGAAAGAGCGATCGTAATACACGGCGCTGATTATGTGAGCGGTGAATTTATCAATAGCCGTGGCGCCCTTGGAAGAAGTTATGGCTGCCCTGCCATACCAAACGAATTAAGCAAAAAAATAATTGATGTAATTAAAAACGGCAGTTGTCTTTTTATTTACCATCCTACAAAAAAATATTGTAGCAGTTCAAAAATCCTTAACAGCCAGATTTAAATAAAAATCCGGCATTACCTCAATTGTTAGGCACGATAGAAGAAAAGATGGCCCCGGGATTGGTTGGGGCCTCTTGCTTTTTTACTGATTTCCTTTTGCCTTTTGCCTCCAACAGATTATAAATTTATCGTAGCCCCTACAAACTGGCAAATCAACCCAACCAATAAACCCATATATATTTCTTTCGGCGTGTGGTCACTTACAATCATCCGGGATGTACAAACCAGGCCAGTCAACAAAATAACCAGCGATAAGGGCCAGGTCATTAACATAGTGTTTTGCTGCATAATAACAAGAAACAGCCCGATTAATCCGCCCATTCCAATGGCATGCATGCTTATTTTATAATAAATATTGGCGATCAATGCTGCGGAAGAGGAGATAAAAACACCAAACATAAAGGCTACCAATATCCGGGGAACATAGTTTTGCTCTCTTAATACATATTGTGTCCAGAAAAAGAAAGTGCCGCAGGCGATATAAGGAATGATCCGGTCTTTTTGGGTTTTTAAAAAAAGTGAATCGATAAAGCCCAATCCCTTTAGCAACAAAACGGTGATTGCCGGAAAAGCGAAAGCATTGATCGCAATCAATAACATCAGTTTCTGTTTTCCCAAACCGCTAAAGCCCGAAAAATAAGAGGGGTGAATGAATGCTAAAAACCAGGTAACATATAAGGGAATAAAAAGCGGGTGAAACACATAAGAAAATAAATGAGCAAAAAACCGGAGTATCGGAGAATGGCTGTCAGTCTGTGGTGCATTCAATGTATTTCTATCTAAAACCTGGTTGGTGATATCCATAAACGCTGTTCTTAACACCCCTTCGGGGGATGGGGGTATTATAATTCCTTTCTCAATCTTGCCACGGGTACATTGAGTTGTTCCCTGTATTTGGCAACCGTCCGTCTTGCAATATTATATCCTTTTTCCTGCAATAATTCTGTTAAACGTTCATCACTCAATGGATGCTTTTTACTTTCTGCTTCAATCAAATCACTAAGAATCTTTTTTACTTCACGGGTACTTACTTCTTCGCCGCTGTCTGTTTGTAAACTCTCGCTAAAGAAAAACTTGAGTCGGTAAGTACCAAATTCGGTTTGTACAAATTTACTGTTGGCCACCCGGCTTACGGTACTGATATCAAGATTGGTTTTTTCCGCAATATCCTTTAAGATCATCGGCCGCATTTCAGTTTCATCGCCGGTTATGAAAAAATCATATTTATAATTCATGATGGCTTCCATCGTACTCAATAAAGTATGTTGCCGCTGCTTAATAGCATCAATAAACCACTTGGCCGAATCAATTTTTTGCTTGATAAAAAGCACTGCTTCTTTTTGCCGTTTATCTTTTTTTGTACCCCGGTCATAGTCCTTCAGCATATCACGGTAGCCTTCACTAATCCGGAGATCAGGTGCGTTCCTGCTGTTAAGGGTTAATTCTAATTTGCCGTTATTATTAATGATAAAGAAATCCGGGATCACATATCCTTCGCCCTTGCTGCTTTCGCCAATGTTACCGCCCGGCTTGGGGTTAAGTTTAATGATTTGGTTGATGATTTCCCTCAATTGGTCGTCGGTTATATTTAATCCACGTTGTATTTTTTCGTAGTGCTTTTTGGTAAACTCATCAAAATATTTCTCTAAAATTTTGATAGCCATTTCTACCGCATCGCCTTCATTGATCCTTCTTTCCAATTGTATCAGTAAACATTCCTGTAAATTCCTGGCGCACACACCGGGAGGATCAAACTGCTGTATCTGCAAAATCAATTCTGCAATTTCCTCTTCCGAAGTTTGTATGTTTTGCCTGAAAGCAAGGTCATCTACAATGGCGCTTATGTCACGCCGCAAGTAACCGTCATCATCCAGGTTACCAATAATCTGTTCTGCCACCTGCTTTTTATGATCATCCAGGTTTAACTGACCCACCTGCTCCAGCATTATTTCGTTAAAGCCGGTTTCTACCCTGTGTGGAATTACCTTGCTGTCATCCTGCTCGGGATAATTTTCGTCCCGCATCTTATAATCCGCAATATCATCATCTCCATCCTGCACATAATCGCTAATGTCAATGTTTTCATATTCATCCTTGCTGCCATCCAGGTCAAATTCGTCTTCCTTGGTTTCAAATTCTTCCGTAACATCATTTTCAAACTCTTCGGCTTCTTCTTCTTCACCTGTTTCAAGGGCCGGGTTTTCTTCCAGCTCTTCCTTGATCCTTTCTTCCAACAGGGCGGTAGGTACCTGCAGCAATTTCATTAACTGAATTTGCTGGGGCGATAATTTTTGTAATTGTCGTTGATATAATCCCTGACTTAAAGCCATATTTTATTCCATTATTCCTTTCAGGATGGTTATGTTTATTAAATTTATGTTAGTACGGAATTAAAAAAGTTACCCCAGAAAGCTCGTATATGATCAGTTTTACAAGATCAGTATTTATTTCCCGGCACTCTTATCTTCATTATCACTTTAAATTGATTAAAGGCTGATTGAAGATTTTTATTAACGAACGTGCAAACCCATTATTCTATAAAACCGTAAATTTACACACATTCAACTACGTAAAGTGTATAAAAAAGGCAAATTTATATTTTTTTGCATGATTTTTGTAGCCGCCACGGCTTTTTCGCAAAATGAACCTGCTAAGTCAGTGAAAATGTTGTTGCTGGAAAACAGAAATGATTTATCGCTAACTCCGGTTTTGCTGATTAAAACAAAACGGACTACCCCTGTAGTTAAGCAGGTTATTGCGCCCAATTTTTATGTTACCAACTTAGGCTTTTTTTGCAAGCAGGAAATAAAATTTGAAAAGGCCACTAAAATCCCTTTTCGGTTTAGGTTGGGGAGTGTAGAAGATTGTGATCGGATGGAGGGAAAATACCGCTATACCCCAAACACCCCTATCCCCTAAAGGGGAAAAAATACAAGTGATTATTTGGTTGATATTATACTATCAGCTTCGGTCAACTCTTTGCGAAAGCTGTTATCCCTTCAACCAACAGGTCCAGATTTTTTATGGTAGTGTATACATTCGGCGTTATTCTTACCCCACTAATATTCTCCCAGGCAATACCTACCGTATGAATTTTGTATTTGTCAAACAGGAAGGAGTCGAGTTCACCGGGCTTTTTTCCTTCTATCGCTACATTGCCGATGGCACATCCCCATTTCGGATCCAATGACGTATTCAATTTTACTTTCGGAATATGCTGCACTTTTTCCATCCAGTAATTTTTCAGGTAATGTAACCGCTTTTCTTTTCGTTCGCTACCAATCATTTCATGAAATTCGATTGCCTTGCCAATGGCCTGCTCGATAAAGAACGGCCGGGTGCCTAAATTTTCGAACTTGCGAATATCATCTTTTAAGGGATCGTCGCTGGTGGCGAATAATGGATAAATATGCTTGATCCTTTCTTTCTTCACATACAACATACCAGTGCCAATGGGCGCATAAAGCCACTTATGTAAGCTGGCCGCAAAATAGTCTGCATCCAAATCCGGAACTTTAAAATCAAAATGAGCAAATGAAAGGGCGCCATCCACCACTACTTCAATACCTCTTTTATGGGCCTCCTGCGCTATCTTCTTTACGGGAAGTATTTGCCCGTTCCAGTTGATGATATGAGTAATATGGACAATTTTTGTTTTAGCAGTGAATGCTTTTACATATTGCTGTACGAGGTAATTTTCATCTTCGGTTGGTAACTCCAGGTTGATCCAAACCATTTTTATCCCTTCTCTTTTTTCCCGCTGTTTGTATGCATTGATGATATTGGGATAATCCTGTTTGGCAGCCACCACTTCATCCCCGGCTTTTAACTGCAGCCCGAAAATCACTGTCTCCAGCCCTTCAGAAGAATTTCGATTGATGGCAATTTCCTCTGTATCGCAACCAGCCAGCTTTGCCAGGTTTTTTCTTAAGGGTTCACGGCCCTGGTCGAGTATGCGCCACATGTAGTAACTGGGAGCTTCGTTGCTGTAATCATAATACCGCTTCATAGCTTCCTGCACTGTTTTGGGCGCAGGCGATACTCCGCCATTGTTCAAATTAATAATACCGGGAGATACTGTAAATGATTGTTGAATATAAAACCAGAATTCCTCTTCGGTTGCCAACAGATCAGCAGCCAATCCATCTGCATTGTGCTGGGCACGTTCCAAATTGCTGGCCCAGGTGGGTTTAGCAAGAGACAAAAAAAAAGCAGTAGCCGTTAATGCTCCTGCTCTTTGTAAAAAATTACGGCGGTTATTATTTTTCATACATTATATCTTTCGGCGTAGCCTCAAGATAATAATAGTTTTAATAAGTTACCGCATGTTGCTGCAATACTTTTTTGATTACGGCTACCATTTGATCGCCCTTAGCCTGTATTTGGTCTTCCGTCCATAGCAAACTGATTAGGGTAGAAACGCACCGGTTCATTACAGCATCGCTTTCAGAAAAATCTTTGTTGGCCTGGTGGATCACTGCAGCTTTCAGGTCGGGATGCAATTTATTAAGCGTTACGGAATTCTTCAGATGATCCCATTTGGTAATGTAATGCCAGTTATTATCAAACCAATAAAAACTACCAGCCATAATTCCCTGGGTTCTCATTTCGGTAACAACAGCTTTTGTAAGTTCAGCGGTTGGCAAAAACCAACTCAAAAAAGTACAACTGTCGCCTGCTTCATCCGGTACCCGCCGGAAAGAAATTTCGGGAATCGTGGAGAGGATATTTCTTAAGGCTTTATTGTTTTTACGCTGAATGGACAAAAAATTATCCAGTTTTTTTATTTGTGCCAGGCCAACTGCAGCATGCAATTCACTGATCCGGTAATTGTATCCTATAAACGGATGAAGATCGGCACCACGGTCGGCGCCTTTATGGTCGTGGCCGTGATCACTATAACCATCACTGGCTATATACACATCTTCCCGGTTGGTCATTACTACACCACCTTCGGCACAGGTGATCGTTTTTACAAAATCAAAACTAAAAGTACCGGCATCGCCGATGGCACCTAATTTTTTGCCTTTATAGGTACCGCCAATACTCTGGCAGGCATCTTCAATTAATACCAGGTTGTGTTCTTTGCAGATAGCCACCAGTTCATCCATATCGGCCATGCTGCCGCACATGTGTACCGGCATGATGCATTTTGTTTTGGGCGAAATGGCTGCTCTTACAGCCGGAGGACTAAGGGTTAACGTGTCATCCACATCTACCAAAACCGGTATGGCGCCTACACTCACAACTGCTTCAAAGCTTGCCACAAAAGTGAAAGAAGGAATAATGACTTCATCTCCATATCCAATTCCGAGGGCACTCAGGGCGGTGGTTAATGCGGCAGTTCCGCTGCTTACCAACTGGGCATATTTGCTGCCAAAAGTTTCATTGATCGCCTGTTCCAGTTCTTTTGCCTTCCAGATACCTTTACGGGCTCCGTCAAAGCCGTATCGCATCAGGATACCGGTTTGCATAACATCATTTACTTCTTTGCGTTCCTCATCGCCAAAAAATTCAAATCCGGGCATGATTGATAAAATTTATAGTTAAATAATTGTGGCTGCAAAGGTAGAGAAATCAATATTTAAAATGTCTGATGGCTGATGTCTGATTTTTGATGCCCACCGGGCTCAACACCATTTGGACGGGTCTGATGTTTAAATTACTTAAAAATGATAACGAACTTTTGAGCCGATGAAGATGTTATTTATCACGGGTTTCACCAGTTTTTTAAGTCCAAAGTTGCGTGAACTTAATTAGCACATAAAAAAGAAAGCAAATGTTGAATTGGCTGTTATTGGGAAAAATACAAAAATTTTAAAGTTCCACAAACTGGTTGTTTTAAAAAAAGCTGTTTAACTTTACCATCTCAATGAAAAAAATCGCCCTCATATTTTTATTATCTTTTTTACTGTTGTTTTTTGTACAAACTACAACCAATGCCCAGTGCTCGCTTTGTACCAAAACAGCACAGCAATTGGGGGAAAAACCAGCCCAGGGAATGAATAGTGGTATTTTGTATTTAATGATCATGCCTTTTGCCATTGTGGGTTTTATCGGTTTCCGCTGGTATAAAAACAACAAGGACGTAGAAGAACAGCAATAATTCCCTTTTCAATTTTTACAACTGATTTCGGGAAATCAGCTTTCCTTATCTTGTGCGTACAAAATTGTACGCATGAAGTATATCCTCAGTTTATCTTTTTCCTTTATTTCCACCTTCCTGGTCGCACAAAAATTACCTTCCATCGCTGAAAAAACGAGGGACATGAAAAAGCAGGAAGGCTTTCTGAATTATTATTGGGAAGAAGCCAGCGGTAAAATATGGTTCGAAATCAATAAATCAGGAGAAGAAATTTTATACCAGCAATCATTACCTGCGGGTTTGGGTAGCAACGATATTGGCCTGGACAGGGGTTTACTGGGAGATACCCGGATCATCCAATTCAGCCGGATCGGCAGAAAGATTTTAATGATTGAACCCAATTATAGTTACCGGGCTGTAACCAATGAAGCGAATGAAAAGAAAGCGGTAGAGCAATCCTTTGCCCGGTCAACCTTGTGGGGCTTTACCATAGAAGCGGAAACTGATAGCAGCGTATTGGTAGATGCCACCGATTTCTTGTTACGGGATGCCATGAAAGCAGCCAATAAAATAAAATCAACCCAACAGGGAACCTACACATTTGATAAAAGCCGCTCTGCCATTTATTTTGCCGGCACCAAAAATTTTCCGCTCAATACAGAAATTGAAGCAACCATCACCCTGGTAAATTCGGATGGGACCACCGGCAATTTTGTGAATAGTGTTACCCCTTCACCTGAAGCCATTACGTTACGGATGCATCATTCATTTGTGGAATTACCAGATGCACATTACAACCCAAGGGTTTTCGATATCAGGAGCAGCTTTATCAATACCTCCTATTTTGATTACAGCACACCGGTAAGTGAGCCCATTGAGAAAAAAATGATCGTCCGGCACCGGTTAAAAAAGAAAGATCCAACAGTGGCCGTTAGTGAACCTGTAAAACCAATTATTTATTACCTCGATAACGGAACGCCTGAACCAATCAGAACTGCTTTAATGGAGGGAGCAGGTTGGTGGAACCAGGCCTTTGAAGCAGCCGGTTACAAAAATGCATTCCAGGTAAAATTGTTGCCTGACAGTGCAGACCCGATGGATATCCGCTACAATATGATCAACTGGGTGCATCGTTCTACCAGGGGCTGGAGCTACGGTGCTTCGGTGGTGGATCCAAGAACGGGAGAAATTATTAAAGGCCAGGTTTCATTGGGTTCTTTGCGGGTAAGGCAGGATTATTTAATAGCACAGGGCTTACTGGCTCCTTTCGAAAACGGACTGCCGGCAGATGATAAAATGCTGAAAATGGCTTTGGACAGATTAAAACAATTAGCGGCACACGAAGTAGGGCATACGCTTGGATTGATGCATAATTATGCAGCCAGTGTAAGTAACCGGGCCAGCGTGATGGATTACCCACATCCATTGGTAAGGCTGAATGCAAAGGGCGAGATGAATCTTTCCAATGCGTATGATTTGAAGATCGGCGATTGGGATAAAGTGGCCATCACCTGGGGTTACCAGGATTATCCCGCTGGTACAGATGAGACGGCTGCACAGACTAAGTTGCTTACAGATGCCAATAAAAACGGATTGCAATTCATCAGTGACCGGGACTCAAGAGCACCAGGTGGACTTCATCCCTTTGCACATTTATGGGATGGTGGCAACGATCCGGCAATTGAATTAATTGAAATGAAAAAAGTGCGTAATAAAGCATTGGCACAGTTTGGCGAAAAGAATATCCGGCCTGGTATGCCAATGGCAACTTTGGAAGATGTATTGGTACCTGTGTATTTGTATCACCGCTACCAGTTGGAAGCCGTAACCAAGTGGGTGGGTGGTTTAAACTATACTTATGCATTAAGGGGTGATGGGCAAATGATTACTAAACCCTTAACAAAGGATGACCAGTTAACGGCCATGAACGCTGTCATCAGTTGCCTGGATCCCAAATTTTTGTTGTTACCAGGTACCATCAGCAAACTAATTCCTCCCCGCCCCGCAGGATATAATTTTACAAGGGAATTATTTAAGAAAAGAACCGGGCTTGCATTTGATGTACTTGCTCCGGCCGAAACAGCAGCAGATTTACCGCTTTCATTTTTATTTAATTCGGAAAGGCTGAACAGGATGGTGCAATATGAAGTAGAAAATAATGGTTTGGGCGTTGGGGAGATGATCAACCTCTTGCTGGCCAATACCTGGAAAGCACCGGCAAGAAAAGGAATGGAACAATTAATACAGCAACAAACTTCGCAAGTGCTGCTAACTTATTTACTAGCTGCATCTGTTGATGATAATGCCTCTTTTGAAACGAAGGCTATATTGGTGAAGGCTTTGAGCGATTTGAAAAAATATATCGAGGCACAACAAAAGCTGGTAAAAGAAGACCATTTATCAGCACATTTTATGCTTGCGCTGGAGCGGATGAAAGCACCGGAAAAAGCTAAACCCACGGTACACAAAGAAATTCCGCCGGGTGCGCCTATTGGATGTGATTGGGAAGAGTAGCATATTCCAAAGTTTGCAGGAAAAAAATGAGCTGTATTTTTTGAACCAAATCTAATACCGCATTTGATATAAAACCATCCGGGAAATAGCTACGGTTAAAAAAATTGATATATGAACCTAAACCCTAATTCATCCTCTTTAAATTCTCCCGATCGATAGCATGCCAGATTACGTTTCCTGGTTTTACTTAAACCTGTGTGATTAAGTTGAAATATGTTAAAAGTCATCTGAGCCCTATTTTGATTTTCAGGGGCAGCAATTGGGTTAGGTGTGAGTTTGTGTTCATCGAAATCATAGATAAAGTAATCGGAAAAATTATAATCGGGGGCATCAGGCCGAAGTAGTTCTTCTGAATATTGGGTTCCTTTGGCCTCCTGGCAATGTTTACAAGCTAAGTACAAATTTTCCCAATTAGCCACTAAATTATAAAATGCCGGTACAGTTTTGGGTTTAAAATGATCTATAGTTTCGTCACCAATTTTCGGCGGGTAATTTTCACAATAGGAACAATGTTCCTGTGTTTGACGCTGTAGGCCACGGAGGATAAGGTGATTAATTTTTATATTGTTTATTTGAGGCCATGAAAAAGCGTACCCTGGGTTTACTATTCTTCGCTGGCTATAGTTATCTCCAATCTGCTTCCAATTATCGATTAATATTTGTGGCAGATCTTCCCGGTTAAATCTTCTCATAATTGTTCCAATCCCTTTAATCTTTTAAGCTGTTTCATTTCCATTCCAATTATATTGGCCAGTTCTACACTTTGCACGGAAAGATGCTTTGCAAGCAAATTAAAACGGGGATCATCAAATGGTAGATCTTGTGATAAAATTGCATTTTTTAGTGCTTTAAAGACTTTTGGATCTTGAGTAACCTCAATACCAAATTGATCCTTAATACCAAAAATATCTTCAAGAATTGTCTCATAGCTAATTGAATCTTCCGATAAGGTTGGTTCACCGTCCAATACGCTGATATTTCCCTCTTTTTTTAATTTCAGACCTCCTGATCCGTCTCACGTAAATTAATAGTTTTGGAAGCTTTGCCCGCAAACAAAAAATTGCGAAATTGCCATTCATTTAACTGATTAGCGATGCAATTACAACTTCCCCTCTTTCCTTCAGACACCAGATTGT
>JBBQTL010000144.1:0-15104 GCA_038213285.1 Chitinophagales bacterium | reverse complement strand
GATAGAGTTTAATGCTATATCTATTCCACAAATTTATAAAAGCAAAAAATAAATGTAAAAGAGGAGATTCTGTTTCGTCTTCATAACTGGTTTTATTAATGGAATCCATAACTGATAAAAATCGGAATAATTTTATAACGCGGCAGATTGTAAACTAGGTAAAGTAAATTAACTGCTACATTTGGAAGAACGTTTAAAGGTGTTTCGATACGGAGCATGGGATAGCAAGGGAAATAAGTTTGAATGGGTTTAAAGATTTCGGTGCGCTGCACCTATGTTTTTTCAGCAGCTTTTTTTAGAAGGTGGTTAACAAGTTCATTATTGATCTATGAAACCTGTACTCAGCAACGTGTACGGCAAGGGACGTTTTTCCTTTGCAGGCCATCACTTTTACCACTACCCATCTTCTAATATAGGCACGGTATCTTTTATCACAAGCTAACTGCCTACGTCTGGCTTCCAGCCAACGGAGAAAAAATAACTAGCAGCATTTTTTTAATAAGATCTTAAATATTCATCCGCTAAATTTTATCATTGTTGTGTAAATGATTTTAATTTTCATACGTATTGTAGCGGAAATTAGAATATGGGGATCTTTTTCTCCCAGGTGGATAAAAGCCAGACGAGGGCATCGTTACTTCTTACCGGCGGGGACAAAAAAGTGGTATTAGTAGCATTTCAAAAACATTTAAAGCTGCTCCTCAGGCGCAGGGCTCCAGCCCTGTGTCTTACTTGTTACTAATCTTCGCTTTTAATAAAAACAAAACAATGAAATGCCCCCGGCTTTATCTATAACACAATTAAAGATCCACACAGGTATGCAGTACAAGAGGGCGATGCAACGATGATGCCCATGGCTGCTTCTTTGCCCGGCCAATAAATATTGTAACTATCTCCGCCGTGGTTCGTGTCCACACGAACCACCCATGCAAATACGGATTTCTATTTCTTACATATCCACTAAAATTTTCTTCCCCGCAACATACTATCTCTGTGATGAATTTTTAAAAAGTGAGAGAAGATTATATATCATAGGGTAAGTAAGCGGGTGTATGGTTCGTGAAGACACCAACCATGGCGGAGAACTAACGGGTTTTCTAAATCTCTGCATGGCAAATTAAGTGGCTTAATAATTCTGTGTATCTTAAATCATTAAGTATTAACCAATTTTCTATGAAACTAAACAGGTAGAAAAAAACGGCATACAGGCTATAAAGGTACTTCGCCTAAGCAAATTGAAAAATGGATTTCCCTTTATGATTAATTCAAAAGCATTGCCTTCCGATCAATGCTACCTGGAATATCCTGGTGGGTTGATAGAACATGTGACGTTATCATGTAAGGACAGTGACTTCAAGATTATTTCCCGATTTTCTGTTGAAAAAAGTGATGAAATGAGAAAACAATTCAATTTGGTATAGGTACAATGCCTGATTTGTATTTCATAACAGGTGCAAACGGTACAGGCAAATCAACTGTGGGTCTTTTGCCTGAGTGGTGTGAACGATGGTTGCCAAAACTTTATAGAAAAATTATCGAAAGCGAACCTCCATTAAAGGGTGCTGAATAAAACTTTTCTCAGTTCCATTTTTTCCTCTTAGGCGCAGAGCGCTAGCAGGTCTGTCCTTACTAATATTCCTTTGCCGAGATCGGCAGACTTACTATTTTTTATTTTGATGCCTGGTGTAATATTTTGTTTAGGTAGTTTTCCACCATATTCAATTTTTAGCCACGAAGGCAGGCATTTAAGAAAACTTGCCCCTAAAGCAACATTATGCGGTTCAACCTGTTTGGACAATGCAAAGCTTGATGAATTACCTGCTGCAGTGATGCTTGATTAAAAGCCTTGAAACAGGAATGTTGTGTCAGACATCCATTTCCAATTTGTTTTCATGAAGTAAAATTTATTTATACATCGGCTGGCGTTTACAGCAGGCGTATTTCCTAAACTAATATAAGTATCTATCTATGGCCAGCACAACTAAAACCAGCCCCGAAGAAAAGCCCAAAGAGGCCTATGAAATCATGAATGAACAAATCGAAACTGGTTTGAAAGAATACAGCCGGTCTGATTTGGGACTGTTTTTGTCATCTTTGTCGGCAGGTTTAGAAGTAGGATTCAGCATTTTAATCATCGGGATCATCCATACGCTTTTTAAAAACGAGTCAACTACCGGTCAGTTAGCCGTGATGATGGCTTTGGTATATCCGATTGGTTATATTTTTGTGATTATCGGCAGGTCAGAATTGTTTACCGAGCATACCACGCTGGCCACCATACCCGTGTTGAATGGGCAGGCTAGCTTGACTAGTTTGGCTAAACTCTGGCTCATTGTATATGTGGGTAACCTGGCAGGAGGGTATTTGTTCGGAAGTATTTCGCTGGTTTTTAACGGCGAAATGCACCTGGTTGGAAAGGATTTTTTTTATTTTGTTTCGGAAAAGATGCTCAAATACAGCGTAGGCGCTACGCTGATCAGCAGCATTATGGCGGGCTGGTTAATGGGAATGCTTTCGTGGCTGCTGAGTTCGGCACAGGATACTTTTAGCCGGGTGGTGATGATATTTTTGGTAACTTTTTTAATAAGCATTGCCGGACTGCACCATTGCATAGTGGGTTCCATAGAGGTGTTTATGGCTTTTTTTGCAGAAGCCAATCAAATAAGCCTCGGTCAGTTTCTCAAGTTTCAAGGACTGGCTACGCTGGGTAATATTATCGGTGGCGTGCTTTTGGTAGCAGTGGTAAAGTTCGCACACAGCAAGCGGCATTAGTTTCTTGCTTCCCCGGCGTTTTTGATGCAGTGTTTTGTGTGCCCCCGCCGTGGTTCGTGTCTCCACGAACCACTGATGCAAATGCTGATTTCTAATTCTTACATATCCACTAAAATTTCTAAAATTAATCCCCCGCAGCATACTATCTATGTGATGAATTTTTTAAAAAGTGAGAGAGGATTATTTATCATAGTGGTCAGTAAGCGGGTGCATGGTTCGTGAGGAACCATGGCGGAGGCGGCATTGTAGATTACCGATTACAGCTCCATTGAATTCATTGTACTCTTTCCATTTGGTATTTCTCCGCCTGTATTACGTACTTGATTTGTTTCGGCCAGGTTTACTTACAGAGGAAATACTAAAAACGGTCAATTAAAATGCACTTACCGATTGTATAGTTCTAAAAACTCATCAATGCTGATTTGCGCTTGTTTTAATATTCCTCTTATGGTACCTTCAGCTAATTCTTTATGATCGGGAACCACCGCACCAATTGTTCCACCAGGAGTACTCTTTTTCAAAATAATATGGCTTCCCTTTTGCCTGGTTTGGACAAACCCAAATAATTCCAGTAACCGGATGAGTTCACGACCTGAAATTCGTGGTAGTTTAGGCATACGCCTCAGTTGTGAAGGTTGTTAAAAAAACAGCAGTACTTTCGGCTACCGGAAATTCTTCGAGCCATAGTGAGGTAGCTTCTTTCAGGTTGGCCAATGCCTCTTCTACAGTGGGCCCCTGGCTTATTGTCCCGATTTCTATACAAGTTGCTATATACATGTTTTCTTCCCTGTGTATAGAGGCAGTAAAAGTATTTTGTGCCATAAAAATGTCGTTTTGCTTCAATAACAAATATAGCGAAAGATATGGCTTATTTCCAGCAGGGGGGGTTCTGCCAGATCTGGATTTTGGCCGGAATAATCGCTATTTGCAAAATTTGTTGCGGCAGCCCGTATAAAAAATGGATACTTCTTTTAAACGAAACTGTCATGCTGCAAACCTCCACCGTGGTTCGTGTCCTCAAAAACCACAAATGCAAATACTGATTTCTATTTCTTATAAATCCACTATAATCCCCTGAAAATAATCCCTGGAAACATACTATCGCTGTGATGAATTATTAAAAACCGGGAGGAGACTGCCATAGCGCTCAGTAAGCGGGTGCATGGTTCGTGAGGATACGAATCATGGCGGAGAAGCGATCCATTCCCTTTAGTAATACAAAAATGTTTTAACCACCACATTTCCATAATTGTCGGAATCCGTTTGGGTGACCACCCGGTTATTGCTGTCAAAAGTGTAGGCCCTGTTTTCGATTGAAATAATATTACCGGAAGGAGATTTGGTGGTAATGGTTAAGGGAAGATTTTTATAAAGCGAGGGCCGGTATAACATGTTGAATAAACCGATGTTTGCGGTGAAGCTGCTGTAAGTGGAAGTTTTGGTTTCGGTAACAGCACCCGATGCATTGGTATCTGTTTGCGTAATCATATTGCCCGAAGCATCGTAGGTGTAAGTTTCCGCACCGCTTAGCCTGCCACCGCCTGCCTTTGTATAGTCATAGTACAGCATTTGAATCAACTGCTTTGCCGGCATTAAATATCAATTTGCTGGTGCTGGAACGTTGGTATCATTGTACTGGAAAGTGCTATCCACCAGTTGGTTGCTGTTAATATAGGAAACCTCCCGGATGACGAGGTGGGTGCCCTGTTTAATATCCAGGGTGTAGGATGTTGCAGTATAACTGTAATACAATCCACCACTACCGGAAGTGGAAACCATGCTGATTATTCTATCGCTGGCATCGTATGCAATATTGAATGTGTCGATACTATTGTAGGGCGTTTTGGAGGCGTCTTCAATATAGGTTTTGATTTTTGTGGACGGGTCTGTTAGACCGGTATAACTTTTTTGGCAGGAAGCAACTGCCAGTATAATCAAGGCAGTGAAAATAGTCATTAGGGAAACTTTCATGGTGTTGTTTTTAGAAGGGTAAAAGATAAATCGGGCATCAAGATAGGGATTAACCGGCGAAAACAAATTTTCTTTCTGGCTGTTGCCATGGTTTGCGTTTTTTATTGGCCCGCCATGGTTCATGTCGCATGTACCATTCACCCAGCGCCGGACTCCCGTCCGGTGTTAGATTGTTACTCATCGCCAAAGATGAATAGTGAAGAAATTAAAATGAACCTTTGGCCCATTTTTCATTTAAAAAACCAAATTACAGGAGCCGATAGCTTCGGCTGCAATCCCAATGAGGGATTTGTACGCCTGGTTAGCATTTTTTTCTGAGTTGTCTAAAATTTTATAGATTAGTAACGCGGGGGCACAGGAAAGGATTCCTGCGCCAGTAACGGTCACAGGAAAGGATTCCTGCGCCAGTAACGGTAACGAGGGGGCACAGGAAAGGATTCCTGCGCCAGTAACGGTCACAGGAAAGGATTCCTGCGCCTGATTAGGTTGACCTGTTTGTTTCTTTTGTTCCAGTTAAAATTTACAATATTTTGGCAATGTGTGATTGCTGTTTTAATTAACATCAATCCATCGCCATGTTTCGTGTCTCCACGAACCACTGATTCAAATACTGATTTCTATTTCTTATAAACCCATTAAAATTCACTAAAAATGCTCCCCGGCAACATACTAGGGAAAGAACGATTTACTATTCAACCTTCCCTATTCGTGAACAAGCCGAAAAAGGGGGGTGGAATTATAACTTAAAGGCCGTTTACTGTGTTGGCATTCTAGACTTCACTTTTGACGATTACGAGAGCGAACCGGAAAAAAGTGAAGTGGTGCATACTATCAAATTGAAGAATCAGAACGGAAAGGTATTTTATGAGAAGCTGACTTATATCTATCTTGAAATGCCAAATTTCAACCAGAAAGAAGCGGAATTAAAAACACGGTTGGATAAATGGTTGTATTTCATTAAGCATTTGGAAGATTTCGAAATTATTCCGGCAATTTTTAAAGATGAGGTTTTTACACAAGCTTTTGAGAAAGCCGAACTTGCCAAATTTAACCAAACCGAATTGGATAATTACGAGACTAGTTTGAAGGTATTCAGGGATAATAAAGCAGTATATGACTATGCCAGGGATACTGCTTTTGACGAAGGTAAATTAGAAGGTATACTAGAAATTGCAAAGGCATTAAAGGAGAATGGTATATCGAATGACATAATTATTAACACAACCGGACTTTCTGAAGACGAAATCACCAGGTTGTAGACGAAAATACATCCTCAGGTGC
The DNA here is from genome assembly GCA_038213285.1 of Chitinophagales bacterium. Taxonomy (GTDB): domain Bacteria; phylum Bacteroidota; class Bacteroidia; order Chitinophagales; family Chitinophagaceae; genus Ferruginibacter. Next base: position 9,080 of record JBBQTL010000144.1, on the reverse strand, counting down.
AGGACTCCAGCCCTGTATCTGCTTTGTTACAAATCTTCGCTTTTCATAAAAACCAACCCGGAGGTTGGCTTTACTCCCCTGCATTTTAATTTTTGGTAAGCTTTAGGAGTACAACTAATTTTAATAAACAATCTACAGCCAATAGCAGAACATGCCAGGGGTTCACTAAATAATAAGAATATGTTGCCAGTTTACCGTTTTTTATATTGCCGCATTGTTTTCCTGTTCCTGTTTTGGATGATTCATTCTTTGGCGGGCTATGCACAGGATAGTAAAAAGAAGGCAACGGTGCAATTTGAAAAACACCTCATCTGCAGTACGTTTATTGCTGAAGGTGCAGCGGTTGGCGATGTAAACAATGATGGACTCACCGATATACTGGCGGGTAATTACTGGTGGGAAGCGCCGCTATGGAAACAGCACCTGCTGCATACAGACACTCTACATCCGGTTCCTGGTTACAGCACCAGTTTCGTCAATTTCTGCACAGATGTAAACAAAGATGGCTGGATAGATTTGATACGGTTCGACTACCCGGGCGGTATTTGCAGGTGGTATAAAAATCCGGCAAATAAAAACACAATATGGCAGGGGTACACCATACTCAGTAATGCCGGTATAGAAACACCGGCCTTTGTGGATGTGGACCAGGATGGAAGTATGGACCTGATCTGCAATGATGTTAACAGTAAACAGGTAATCTGGTTAAAATCGCCTGTAACAAAAAATGATACTGCATGGCAAAGGTTCGTTATTAGCAATGACAGTATAAGAGCTACCAACCAGTACACGCATGGGCTTGGGTGGGGAGATGTAAACAAAGATGGCCGCAATGATGTGATCATCAAAACGGGTTGGTGGCAAAGCCCGGCAGATGTAACCACTACCGGCTGGGCATTTCACCCGGCGGATTTTGGGGAGGATTGTGCCAACATGTTTGTGTATGATGTGGATGAAGACGGCGACCAGGATATCATCAGTTCTTCTGCACATCAATATGGCATCTGGTGGCACGAACAAACCACTGCTAACGGCAACACTGTGTGGGTTACCCATGAGATTAGTAAACTGTTTTCGCAAAGCCATTGCCTTGCAATGGAAGACATTAACAATGACGGCCACCCCGACCTCATTACCGGCAAACGCTACCTTGCCCACCAGGATGGCCACGACCCCGGTTCTTACGAGCCGGCAGTTTTATATTGGTTTGAATTTATACCCGGAAAAAATCCACGATGGGTGCCTCATGAAATTGATAATAATTCGGGCATCGGCAACAGCTTTGTGGTAAAAGATATGAACGGTGATCATTTGGGGGATATCATTGTCTCCAACAAAAAGGGCGTATTCTTTTTTGAACAGGTAAAATGAAGGGATAGCATTCTGTTATAAAAGTAATTTTGCTGCCGCCGTGGTTCTTGTCCTCAGGAACCTAGGCGCACGCTGTCGGATGTCTCCTTCTTTCTACTCTTTACCCATTTTGAAACTATCCAAAAATATCTATGCCGCATTTCCCTTTTATCGCTGTAACAGGCTGCAACACTGCTGTGAATTACCAACTGAAAAATAATTTTACGTTTAGTAACGCAGGAACACTGAACGGAGCCGCCGATAAATCCTGCGCCTGAAGGAATTAACCGGAAATACTATTGTACACTGATATAGTCAATCGCCAGTTTAAAATCTTCTTCTTTTTTGTTGCCGACCAGGAAGCCAATTTCTTCGAGGGATTCACCGGGGAAGTTGGCCATGTCCAGTGTTCGGCCCCTGAAGGAAGGCACCATACTGTTGAAAGGGATCTCGATGGTTTGCCATTTGTTGGTAGTATTAAAATTGAATATGTAGGAGTAATACTGGCTGCTTTTCGTTTTAACCCTAAACTGGTAGGCTTTGCCGTCGCCCTTTATTGCTATTACAAATTTATTGTAGCCTTGTAGCCCTGTTGCGCCCGCATTATACTTTATAGATGAAAAGCCACCGTTATTGTCCAACGACACATGTCCCTGGAACATGCCATGACCTTCATCATTTACACCCATCTTTCCTTCGGATACGCCACCCATTACCTTATCATCCACAACATACCAGTTTTGCATGACTGCGTCTTTTGTAAAATTAAATATCATCATCGTAGTCATCATTAAATAGCATATTGTTGAAAAAATGGTCGTCATCATCGTTCAAAGGATTTATACAGCATTCAGCACTGCGACTTTCTAATGCGCTTTCAACAACTACAAGCGGCAAATGTTTGCACAGCTTATCAAGGCGGCTGTTGTGAATGGTTCCTCAACCAGGCCCTTAGATGCAGGAGCCTGCGTCTAAGGGAGAATGAGGCATAATTTTTTCAATCACTGTTTATTTTTTGAACGCTGCATTTCTGCCCGCCGCATAGGCATCGCATCTATCATAGCAAATAACTTACCGGTAGTGAGGATGCTGGCAGAGCGATATTTTTCATCCCCGTCTTTACCGATTAGTACCACAGTGAAAGGTTCCGCTGAAACTACCTGGTGCCGTTTATACAATTGGTCGCCGGGCTTAACCAGGTTTACAATAACATCCCGTTCCACCAAACCGCTGCTGTCTTTTTGCAATGTTTGTAATTGCTGCTGTAGTAAGGTTTGGTTGTTGCCAAATATCAATACCCTTCGGTGGCTGTTTACTGGCTGAATACCGGTTTGGAAAATAAGTGCACTCATTAAAAGAAGGTAAGTCATATATAATTTTATAAAAGCTTATCTTAACAACAATTGTACGGCTCAAAAGTTTTCAACCTCGCTTTAATAGGCGCAGGGCTCCCTCCTGTATCTCCTTCTTACTACTATTTACCCTTTAGAACCCATCCTTATAAAAAATACCAGGGACTTTTTATTTTACCGCTGTAACAGGTTGCAACACTGATGTGAATTACGAACTGTAAAATAATTTTACGGGTGGTAAAACAAGGACACAGGACGGAACCGTAGCTATCGGCTCCTGCGCCTGGCGGCTTCGTTGGATCGGTTCCGGCGAAGCCGATGTTTAAAAAAATGCGCAGCATTCCCTATAGCTACCGGGATTTTAAAAAGAAGAAAAGACCAGCGACGGTGCAGTTACGGGAAAAGAAAGTACAAATCGCCACCAGCTTATCCACACGCTTCCCACAATTGCACTGCATCACATTTGCGTAACATAATGTTTACAATTTATTTACGTTAACATTAGAACTTGAACTCTTAAACATATATGTTATGCTACCAAGTAAAACAGTCCTTTCGCTAACCACTGATCTGCTGGCGTACGGTGCTTTTAGTCATTTAAAAGATGAGCAGGTGTCATCCCTTTATCACCTGATACTTCGGTTGCAGGAACCATTAACAGTGATACAACAAAAACTGTTGCTCACCTTCTGGACGCATGCAGATGGCTCGGCGTTGCCTGCACCATTGCTGCACCGCTGCAATATGATATTGCAGCAGTACGGACGGATGCCCATCGGCGAACTGTATGTGGAAGAAGGTACGGAAAATTGATCAGTCCTGCCTTACCTGCTTGGGCAGGCGCTGATAGATATCGGCTCCGTCCTTTGTCTCCTTGTTACTACTCTTTACTCAATTAGAAACCATCCAAAAACAAATACCAGGGTTTGCCTTTTATCGTAGTAAATAGTTGCAACAATGCTCTGCATTTAAAACTGTAAAATTATTTTACGTTTAGTAATGCAAGGATACCCGACGGAGTCTGAAAAAGTGAATGAAGTTCTTCAACTTACTTATTGTAAATTCCGGCGATGTTGACCCACCTGCGCAGCAGGCATAATTGTAAGAGCTAAATGATAATTAAAAATACAATTGGTTATTGATAGTCTTTTATTTTTCACCTTCCTCATTTGGCGCAGGAATGAGGCGCTGATAATGCAGCCATGATCCCGTTTGGCGTAGGAATATAACGCTGATACTGTAGCCCTGCCTTCCTGAGGGGAAATATTTGACGTAGCCTTGTAGCAAATCGAAGTTCAATAAATAAAGGTTCATGAAAATCCCGGTTCATTCTTTCGCCACATTCCTGCAGCAGCAGATATATTAGCCTAAATAGCGTTTAAAATTGAATTACTTCTTTGTCAGGTTTTTCAAATATGCTAAAAGATCAGCAAGCTCCTGGGATGACATGGCCTGGTGCAGTCCATCAGGCATCATAGACACTTTCAACTCTGTAATAGATTTTACATCACTCATTTTAAGTTGTTGTCTTCCACCGCCAGGTAATTTCAGGTCAACATCGGTTTCAGTTTTGCTCCTGATAATTCCTGTTGTTGAAGAACCATCCTTCAGCTTTATTTCCCAAGTTTCGTATCCGAAGCTGATGCCCTTTGACGGATGCAGGATTGTTTCCAACAAGCCTTCTTTAGGATATTTAGTTCCAATTTCTGTAAGATTTGGTCCAAAGTCATATCCCTCTTTATTAACCTGGTGGCAAACAGCACATTTATTTGAATAAACCGTTTTCCCTTTTGCTGCATCTGGTTTTAAGGCCGATAGTTCTGCCATGGTTGGCTCTTTTATAGTAGCGTTTGCTGTAGTATTTGGTAAGTAACCTGAAGCTTCCGTTCTTACAGCTTTGCGCCATGCTCCCTGAACACTAGCCACCACATCTGTGATTAAAAACTCAGGCACCGTTTTATTTTTCAATAACAAAAGAACTAAGTCCTCACCACTGCTGCTTTTTCCAATTTTGTTGGCTGCTTGCTTACGTAGTGTAGCAGGATATTTTTTTGATACAACAATTGTTTGAAGCATGTTTAAAGATTCTTTATTGCCTACCTTACTTAAAGAATTAAGCAAGGCGTCTGACCTAACTGAATCTTTATCATTAAGCAGGTTCCATATTAAAGGAGCTCCACCTGCTTTTAATAATACGTCTGCTGCGCTTCTGCCTTCCGGCTGATTAGATTTATCAATAGCCATTAAAAGCAATGCTTTGTTCTCTGTCTTCAATTCATACTTTCTAACTAAATCAATGTATTCGGATGTGCCGGCAACAGTTGTAAGAATATCTTTTAAAGCCTGTTGGGCAAGCGGTGAGGCTTTTACCGCTTTAATATCAAGATGCTGTAAGGCAAGTTTATTAATCGCTGTATCGCTTACACTATTGTTTTTAATCATTCCCAATAACATCGTAGATTTTGCCGGTCCCGGGTTGAAGTCAAAAGCCCTGAAATACTTCAATCTGTTAGCAAGCGGAATAGTTTCTTCTGTAGCTAATTTTGCCAGGTAGGGCACCGCTTTTTCTGTTCTTGCCCGCCACACGATATCTCTGAAAGCAGCATTTTTTATCGGGTCTTTTACTTGGGCAACAAAAGCTGTAAAGTACGCATCCCATTGCTGATCGGCACCAATTCCTAATGCTTCCAAAAACCACCTGTCTTTACCATCATAGGTGGTAGCTAAATCAGCCCATAAAGCAGGCGCTTCGGCCGATTTATTATGATGCAGGGCCAGGGCGCATTCACGTTTTACCTGCACATCTGCATCATTTGATAGCTGCTTTACAAGACCGATCACATCACCCTTCAATTCTTTAGCAGCTCTTAAAGCGATGATTTTTAATTCAGGAATATTTTGTTGTAAGGCTTCGCTGGTATATTTGGCTGCATCAGCACCTTTCAAATTTTGAAGTACCCAAAAGGCACGGGCTCGCATCTTTGGGTTAGGGGATGCATTCCATAATTTTTCAAGTTCGGGTATTGCGGTTGCTCCCATTGATTGTAGTGCAGTCCATGCTTTATAACGAACGGATAGGTTGGGGTTTTGTAAGGCCAGTACTGCTCCGGCAGGAGTGGTATAATTTTGAGCGGGAACACTATAAGTTGATTTGGCTGGCGCTACACGATAAATTCTACCTTTTGTTTGATCTCCCGCCTGGTGGCCACCTACTCCGGGATCATACCAATCCGCTATTATCAACGATCCATCCGGAGCAGCGCACACATCTGCTGGCCGGAACCACTGATCCTTTTCGCCCTTTAAAATATTTATTATTTCTGCAGTGTATCCAGCACCATTTTTCTTAACCGGGTAGGAGCGAACTACATTAGGGCCTGCATCTGTATGTATCATCTGGTTGCTAAATACTTCGGGTAGCAATGTACCTTCGTACATAATTATTCCTGTTGGTGATCCGGCAAAAGTTTGTAAAAGATTGGGCACTACACCTGGGTCATTCAAATGCCAGTGTCGCAGTGGTATTGAATCTTCAAGGTTGGTACGTTTTTGCTGCCAACTAGCGTTTGTCATTTCATCTTTATAACCATAATTTCCATGTTCCATCACATAGTTAATACGAACACCCCTGTTACCGTCATCATCATTATCGCTTTGCCATAAAGTACCATAACTATCTACAGCCACCTCATACGGGTTACGGAAATTTTGTCCCAGCACTTCCACGGCTGAACCGTCAGGGTTGCAGCGCATAACCATTCCTTCCTTATACTTCTTTGCTGTTATCTCCTCACCATCCTGGTCACGAACCGTATTACCGTTTTTATCTTTTAGTGTTCTTCCTTCGTTACCAAAATTAAAATACAGTTTTCCATCTGGTCCAAAAGTAACAGCATGGGCTCCATGATCATGTTGTTCACCACCGATGCCTTGAAACAAAATTTCTTTTCTATCTGCTTTATCATCTCCATTATCATCGTAAAACGACCAGATGTATGGACTTTGCGATATGATGACCCTGTTGCCTAAAACACAGATACCCAACGGAGCATTTAATTCCGGCCCCTGGTAAAATATTTTCGATGAGTCTATAATGCCATCATTATTGGTGTCTTCTAAAATCATTATCCTGTCGCCTTTTACATTGGTAGGATTGCCGGTAATATCCGGACGGTAATTATAGGCCTCTGTTACCCAGATGCGCCCCCGGTCATCAACATCTATATTGGTTGGATTTTTAAGCATCGGCTCTGTGGCCATGGTGCTTACTTCAAGACCTTCAAAAGCCACCAGGCCTTTCAATGCATTGGCAGATTCATGTTTTTGTGCCTCCGTTAAAGTATCTGAAACGTTACCGGTAGCCTTTTCAGAATTGGTACTGTTGGTACAGGAAAAACTAATTATCGAAGCGCATAGCAGTGTCGAAAATAAAAATCTTTTACTCATAAGATAAGGGGCAGCAATTTTTTTATTAAGTGATTATTGAAATGGGGCAACTATTCTTGTAATACATATTGTTTAAACTAAATACTTGCCTGTTTCCTATTTTATTACTGGGGCGTTAAGTTAAATAATTTACTGTTTATGCTGGTAATTTTTTTTAAAGAATAGGGGAAATCAAAATGCGGTAACCGAAAAAAGAGGTGCGGTTGAATGCAAACGGGATTTAAGACCGGCCCTTTATTAACTTTTAAATTCTTAAGACATATTTACCCATCTTTACATAGCAACCAACTATTACATATTGCGGCCGTCCCGGGGCATTGGCTATATGATAAAAAAAAACTGTAGCAAAAAATACAAATGCATATCAACTTTGCCAGGGGGGGAATGATTTTATATACCCCCAAAAATAGTTAATATAATCATCTTACTTTGGCAAATCGTCCACCCTTCACCCTTTCACTATAGCGGGAATCATTGTCGATAACATTATTGACTTTTAATTTATTAAGAATATCTTCTTTATTTCCTAATTCCACTGATATAATGCTGTACCAGGAAGCAAGTTTTCAGGTAAATACCGGCGCTGCAAATGACGAACCCTTAACAATTTCAATACGTGTTACATTAAAAGGATGATAAAATGAATAAGTTGCCGGGTTATCTGCCTCCACACCTATATCAACTACATTGTTTGAAAAGTTCTGACTTGGACTGGTAGAAGGATCACGCACATCACTTGCTGTGGTAACGCAAAAAACATTGGGCAAATATTTAGCAAGGCCACCCGGATAGAAATAATGATAATCCTGGTTTCTAAGTTGTTCCCCCGAAATTCTAAGGCAACGGGCCGCAGTCCTGTCTTCAACTTCATCTCTATTACCTGCCGCTGCCACCAATAAAATTTTATTTGCTGTAAGTACTCTGTTCACGTATTCATATAAAATTTTTGGTGGCTCCCTTTCATAGTAATAAAAACCAAAGCTTGCATTAATAATCTTTGCCCCTGCCTTTTGAGCATAAGCAAAACCGCAAAGCACATCAAAAAGATAAGAGGAACCGTCGGCTTGAAATATTTTAACAGGCAATAAGTTTATCCTGTTTCCACCCGGATTTAACCTCAACTGATCAATAATAAATTTAGAAACAACAGTGCCATGTCTCCCGTTATGATCATCTGTAGTTGTAGCATTATTTCGTGCAAAATTCCAGCCTCTTTTACCGCCTGGTTGACAGCTTTCCACATCACTTGTAAAAGTATTTGTTATAACAGGGTCAATACCCGTATCAAAAATGGCCACTGTTATTTTTTCGCCATTTGAATTAAAAGGTGGAACATTTGGAAGTTGTTGGTTCGACAAATCGGGCATCGTATCATTAACCGGAAGTTTAACTATAATATTAACTGCATAATACAACAAACTGTCTTCACCAGATGGTCTGCCTCCAGAAGATAGTCCAGCTCTAGCTCTTTCTGTATTGATAAAATTCCTTACAGAAGTGCCTGACCTTAACTCTATGCCACTGGTGTCACATTTTAAACATAGGTTTACCATTAGTAGCTAAAGGGCCAAGAATACTGAATTTAGTTGAATCCCATTTATTGTTGCTAACGCCGGGTTTGCGCCAAACCACTAACTCGTCGGGCTCGTATTCAAGTCCGCAAAAATCACCAGTTGCAGGCGGCGTTCTTCTACAGCCAACAATAGCACTTATATAAACTAAAAATACTAATACAGGCAGCAGATAAAAACGACAAATAATATTTTTCATGATGAACGGGTTTAAAGTTTAGTAACTACTCAGGTTGCAAATTAGCGACAATGGTGAGTGCCTCAAAAACATTCTTGGTATTTTTGATGGTGGTATCAATGACGGAACGCAGGATTGCAAACCGGGCAGCGCCGCGTTCGCTTCTGAAGTGGCCAGATATTT
>JBBQTL010000143.1:0-15268 GCA_038213285.1 Chitinophagales bacterium | reverse complement strand
TTATTCTTTCGGCTAAAGCCGTTCTTTTTAGTACCCATTTTAATCCCGCCCTAAAGGACGGGGCAATTCAAATTTAATTCGTAGCAACTTCCTTCCGGTCTACTTCATAGCAACGTCCTCATGGCCTTGTGTGTAGGCCAGGGACGTTGCGTGCTACGGAGCGATATCACCACGCAACGTCCTCACCTCTGCCTAAGCTCGTTGAGAGACGTTGCTATGAAGAAGATCCATTGCAGGAAGCGATTTATTCGTCTTCATTATTGACATACAATACGAAATCAATGAGCCAAAAAAGAAGTTCTGAAGTTACCACTAGTGTATTGACAATTTAATCGTGATGCATTTACTTCCGAAAAGAAAAGGCATTCAAATTGTCATTTGTTAATGCGTCATTGTCCCGTTAGCGACAAAATATCGGTAGTAATAAAATACAATATTGTCCTAAGTCCGCCGCGGCGGACTTTATTGAAATATAATGCTATTCCGGCTACCGATATTTAGTCTATATGGGACTTCAAAACACCCCCGAACTACCTGTTTTTATGTTTCAAGCTTCGTTATGATAATCCAAAAAATGTAACATAATTAATTTGTCAATACACCGGAATACCCTGCAACCTGTAAGGCCTTTTCGGCCTGCATTACATGGCGATTTATATGCGCTGTATAAAAAAGAAACGTGTCACCCAGTTTGAGCTGTATCACTGGCGCAATAGATATCGGAACCTTTGCCCTGGCTATGTCGATACTCCGGGAAAGGGTAATCAATTGCCCGAGCTTTTCCTGCTGGCTGATAAATTCTTCCATCACTTTTGCCAGGTTTAATTGTGCAGGTGGCCGGTGATTTTTTGGAGCTTTCATTTTCTTTGCGTTCCCTGTACTATCAGTCAACATCAGCTTGTAAAAATAGTTACCCAGCCAGCCGCTTGAAAAATATACTCCCGGATTGGTGTTGGCTGCCATTGCAATTGCTTTTTCTATTGCGGGTAAATAATATCTTCCGTAGCTGTTTAAATGCTCCAGGCATTGTACGCCACTCCATTTATTAAAACCGGGTTGGGCCGTAAAAAATTCAGCAGGCAGTTGCTGCCATTCAGTGATGGCTTTGTTGATATTTTGTTCTGACTGGGCAAAAATATCTTCTAATAAAGACTCCGTTAAATATTTCATGATTATATAATTTTTATTACACAAAATTGAAACATCAATACAAATTTATTCTTGGTAAATACCAAGATTTCAAACAACCATTATTTGAAACCAACTGTAATGATACTATTCAAGAGGTTAAATAGTAAACTTGCTTAACCTTCGTGGAAACAAATTGCGTTAATGCTTTGACCTTTTTACCTTATATAAATTGTAATCAGAATGCCAAACAAGGTAAAAAGGATTTGGTTTTTCAAAGAGATATTTTTTTACTAAGGTCAAAGAATAGCTGATTCTACTCCTTACATTCTACATTTAATTAAATTCTAACCTTTGCAAGTAACTTACTAAAATTAGTGGCATCCATACCAAGGTAATTGGCAATATACTTATGTGGAATTAATTGCAGCAGATGAGGGCTTCTTTTGAGTAGCGTACTAAATTTTTCTTCTGCTGTAAAACATTGTAATTCTATCATTCTCTCCAGCACACCTGCAAAGGCAAAATTGGTTGCCAGCCTGATCATCCGCTCTATTGCATGGTGTTCCTTCATTAACTGATCCAATTGAGAGAAGCTGGTTTTTAAAAATCTGGCAGGTGTTAAGGTTTCGGCAAAAAACCTGCCAGGGGTTTGTGTAAGAAAGCTATCGGCTACACCGGCAAAGGAGGGAGCATAGGTGAACACAATGGTAGCTTCTCTATCCAGTTCATCGTAGTAATATACTCTTTGTACGCCTTCAGATACGAAATAAAGATGTCGTTCTGTTTCTCCTGCCCGGGTAAGCAACACTTTCCTTTTGGTAGTTTCCGGCTGCCATATAGCCAAAAACGATGCTATCTCCTGCTGATTGAGTATTGCCAGGGAGGTAACAAATTTTTCCAATTCATAATAGGCCGGAAGCATAGCTTTATTATATTTAAAATCAAATGTATAGAAAAGAAATAAAGCGTTTTCAAAAGAACGGATTGAAACAAAAAGAAATGTTGAACGGGTTACAATGTTTAATAGAAAAGATGTGAACCCTATCATAATAAAGGTTTCACATCATACCAACTTCTGTTATTTTCAATTAAGAGGTTATCACCTAATCCAATCTTTAATTATTTTCTATCCTGGTAAAGCTATTGGGATGAAGAACGATGGAAGGCAGTAGTAAATCTTTTACATAAGCAGCGCACAATTGAAAAGTATCATATTCCCTGAATTCTTTACTTAATTTCTCTACGTTTGCTTTATAGATTTTGTTGTTTAGTAACTCGTTCACTGCATTTTTTATTTGTTCCGCTTTGGGTAATTCTGTTTTTAAATTAACCCCCAGTTTAAAATAGCTAACCCGTGCATTGATCTCATTCTTCCTTTCATGAACCACGGCTACAACAAGTGGGAACCTGTTTTCAATTCCGAGCATTACTCCCCCATAGCCGCCATTTGTGATTTATACATCTGCGTATGGCATTACATCTGCAAAAGGAATAAAATCTTCTATGATGATATTTTTATAAGGAAACCTTGATTGCAACATTTTCGTATTCGATCCACCGGTGGTTGCAATTACAAGTGTATCCGTGTCTTTAAATGCTTCCAGTGCTGGAACCAATATTTTCTCTACATCACGCTCTACCGTGCCCTGTGTTACCAGTACCACATTTTTTTGTACTGGTTCAGGCGACTATCAAAACACTCCGCTTTTTTTGCACCCGAGCTATAGGGTAATATCGGCCCGATGAACCGGATATTTTTACCCAAATCACTTCTTGTATATTCAAAGCCCGGTGTGCCACTTTGCAGGAGGATGGTTGATTTTTTAACCAACAGGTCAAACAAGGTAAGGTGATTGTGATCCACCCCATGCTTTTCCATCAACTTCCACATCACCTTATTTGAATTTTTAAACAATACTTCGTCTGCCAGGTAATGAAGTGCCTTTTGTTTAATTCTGCCAACGAATGATTGAGCGGGTGTAATGGCCAGGCCTGCGGGAGCAAGGTCCTTTGATTTTTCTGTTAAAGGGAATACACCAATACCAATCACAGGGATCTTCATTAAACTGGTAATAAATGGAATTGCTGTAAAAGCCACATCTGCTATTACAAGGTCGAATGGAAAATTGCGGTAAATATTGATGATGTCCTCATAGTACTCCGGTGCCCGTTCAACAAAGAAATGAATAATATCGTAGTTAAGTTTTTTCACCTGGCTTTTTATACCCTTGCGTTCCGGAAATATTTCATCTGCTGTATCGCCTGTTACTTCCAATCCTTTTTCAAATGAGTAGTAAGGTATCTTCAGCTTTTCGATTCTGTCTTTGTAAGCGGCCGAACTATACCAGCGCACATCATAGCCAATAGACTGCAGATGTTTAGCTATACCGGTGAGTGGGCTAAAATGCCCGTCGGCTGGTACTCAGGCAAAAAGGATTTTCTTTCCACCAGGCTTATTGATAAATGCATTTGATTCGGGCAGGTCAATTTTATCCGTTTGCATAACAATGTATTTTTGGATTGACTTTTAAAATTATCCGCAAGTTTACAAGCTGCATTTCAAAAAAGTGAGGGGATTGTATGAACTGACAAAGAGAATGAATGAATTGAATAAGGCATTTTTATTACCGCATTCCATGGGTATCTTAAAAGTTTATACGCCTGTATCAGACTACATTCCGTCGGCTTTTAAATGTATGCCATGAAGATTACCAACCGCACAGTGGTACGAATGACTCACTCATTAAAGTCTTGATAATAGCATGACATTTGAAGATCACATATAGTTAACATGCCAAATCAAAAAACCAAATAAAAAATAATCAGCGGAAGCAAAGAATATACTGTGTAGGGCAAACTAAGCAGACTGAGAACTGTAGCCGTTTTAAACGCAGGGCCTAAACTGCAGGAATTCTTTCCTGTTCGGGTTCCTTCATTCAGGATACTAATTCAATCAATAAAGCTTCTGTTTGTTGTAGTGTTTTTTTGTAGTATTTGTTCACCCATCCTGTGAAGCATAATAAAAATATATAACCAAAAGAAAACGAGTAAATCCAGAAATATTTACTATTTGTTATATCATTATTACCAAAAAGCTTTGATAACAAGACAATGGTTGTCACCAGCAGTACGTAGCTCAATGTTGCATTTATCCGCTGAAGTTTATGAAACCGTATTTTTTGAACTGCGAAATCTTTAAGCGTTTCGGCATAGGTCTTATTTACATCACCCTTCCTGCTAAACTGCCGGAGGCTAAGTACACTAATTGCAGATAGTGCTAACAAAAGTACTATGAATACAATGCCCACCCCTTGCAAAAAATGGGTGTCTAGCCTGCTGAATGTTAATATTACAAAGACAGCAGCAGCAATGCAAATAATCACTCCTGTAATCTCCGGGTAGGCTATTTTTTTAAAGCCCGGATAATATTTCGCCCGTGTAATTTTTTCAATTATTTCGGGGCTTAAGTGTTGCTGTTTATTTACCCGGCCGGATATATCCTCCCAGGTATTTTTTAAATCATCCAGTTCCATAATTATCCTTGTTTAGTAATTTGCTTTTTTAATTTTTCTTTAATCCTGTATATTTTTGTTCCCACATTCGTTTCTGAAATGCCTGTTATTTGAGCAATTTCTTCATAACTTTTGTCTTCCAAATAAAGTAGTATAATTCCCTTGTCAAGTAAGTTCAGTTGATTTAAATATTGCCTGAACACCTGCAGTTTCTCTTCAAATACCCTGTTATCTGTTTCCGGAAATTCCAACAACTGCTCCTCCAATGGAACCGTTACCACTTTTCTTTTGGCCCTTTTGATATGATAAATAGCCACATTCATTGCAACCCTGTACATCCAGGTGCTTAAGGCTGATTGTTGATTAAATGAATCGAAGGATTTCCAAAGCTGGTAAATGATTTCCTGCACTAAATCCTTCCTATCCTGTATATCATTCGTATAAACAGCCGCTACTTTGTAAATCAGGCCTTTGTTGTTTTCTATTGCTGATATAAATATTTCCTTTTTGTCCACGAATAATTACGGATTTTATTTCCAATGCTATATTAGTGTAACATACTTACATAAAGTCACACGTTAACTAAAAAAAAGTAGCAATTTATTTTTGTGTAGAGTTGTAGTACCATTGCAGGCAATTGATTCATACTATCCGGCTAACAGCGCCATTACTATTTTCTATCAACCATATTCTCAGTTAAGTAAAGCTTTTTATCAATTCATACAGGTTAGCGTTTTGCAGACATTATTGCTGTATTAGTTTTGACATCAGTAAAACAGTTATGGCCTTAATCCAGAAACACAAATATTTGAAAGCTGGTTGAAAAAAAAAGCTCAAAGTTTGAAAAATTATGGGTTAAGGAAGAAGTTGTACCGGCATAACAAAGGGTACATTTCAATTCCTATAGTTCTCGCAAGTCGTTCTTTATTTAAGAACTAAATGATAAATAATGAGTAAATCGCCATTAAGTTGTTCAGTCGTTAAGTTATCAAATAAATAAAAACGTCTGAACGCCTTAACGGCAAAACTAAGTAACCGGACGATTCTGCGACAATTATATATACACCATTATTTGCTGACTGATAGCCAATCGAATAAAGTTTCTAATTTTCAGAGGCAGGCTCCCCTCTTCTTGGGAGAGGGGCTGGGGGTGAGGTCAAGTGCAGGTGCAAATAAGCCAACCTAAATACTACTACACGGTCAATTTATAAAAGTGTATACTGCTTTTGTTGCGCCGTCAGTACAGGATGATCCGATAGCCATCGGATTTGAAATGCACCCTAACAAGACGCATATCACTGAAAGGAGTATTCCCAATGTTAGGTACCTTAAAACTAAAATTACCGGACTATTTGCCAAAATATTATGCAGCATTTGAAAGTTGAGGTATCATTATCATATTAATTACTTTTTGTAAGCAGGTGATAATTTCTTTTCCAAAATGGGTTAAATAATATTTATAGCTTTTGCCAATTTTTTTTATGATCCCATGTACTCTTAATCTTTTCATTAACCTGCTTAATTGATTACTTGAATAGTTCACAAGATGTTTGGCGAGATCTTTACACCTGAAGCCATAGATATTAAAACTCGCCTCTTGCCAGTACGAGTATTATTTTTTTATCGGCTTTGCTAAAGAAGTTTAATCCTTTGTAGTTGCGATCTTCTACGGTTTTTGTTTCTGTTGCTTTCTCTAATTTTTTATGTCCGATTGTATTGTCTTCCATGGCAGAGATAAACGCAAGATAACGATTGTTGGAAGCTGCAACGATTTTTCGTAAAGGCTTGAGGCTATAAATGTTTTTTTCATCGATGCTTCTTTTTGTGTTGAAGAACTATCACGGTGTATTACCTCAGGGTAGTGTTTAAAAAAGTTACGTTATTGACTATGGTTTCAATTCGTAATATATGTGCAAACTTGTCGTACATTTTTATAGATACCTTACCCATACTATGTTTGATCCGACTGCCTTCTATGCGTACATGATAGTTGTTGCCTGTTTCACCTTCATACTTCCCATGCATTTTCTTTCCTAAAAAAGTAATGATGTTTTCAGGCTTTACACTGTGTATGGCCTTGGCTATAAGCTGGTCATAGAGCGGCTTTAAAGCTTCCTGTTTTTTAGATACTATGTCTGTTGAATATTCGCACTGCATGATGCTCCAATGATACTTTTGCTTAAAGACTTTGTAAACAGGACAGTATTTTTCTGCAAAGGCATTTAATCTTTTGTGCAGTTTTTCAATGGATAAATTATTGCTCATTTTTTGCGCTTTACCCCAGTCATCAATATTTATAAACGCATTGTCCATCATTTGGTAACCAATATTTTTCTTTGCAAGTTCAGTAACGAGCCATGCATGACCATTGAAAAATATCTGAAGCTTAAGGATAACCAGGTAGGCACACGCTTAAAGCAAAGACCTAACATTTCATCAATAAAATAAAAATAATAAGTGAGGCATTTACTCTGGTCGTATTTCAAAAATGTTTTGCGGGTTACTTTATCATGCCAGGGCTTGTAAGTAGTGCAGCCTTCCATCACTGAAAGGATATGCACCAGGCCGGGATGTGTGCCACGCTTTTTTAGCACAGCTTCAACAAGTGCTACTTTACGTACATTACCTTTTCGTATAAATTCAATTGACAAGCCTGCATCGGCAGCTAGCTTTTCGGCATTCATTTTTAGTATGTCCCGAAACGGTTCGGCAAACCTGGCATAGTCAAATATGCGGATGTTGTTTTGAAACAGGTAAGATGTTAAGTGACCGGCATTACTGAGTACCGGAAGTGTGCCTGTTAAAACTATGCGGTCGTAACAACAAAGTGTGCCGCTTATCTTTTCGCTATATCTTTGAGAAAGTAGTTCCATAAAGCTACATTACTAATTTTCCTTTCTGGGTTCCGGCTTGTCCGGCTTAGGATTTTATAGATAAACAATTTCATAGTAAATAGTTTTATACCTGTTGCCATCAAGAAAAACTTTTCCATTTAGCACCGGTACTTTTTCTAACGTTCGATTGCCGCTATGATCCAGCACATATACAACCGGATGTTGGTTTGTCTTTCTTTTAATATTGATTGCAACCTGCACCGGCTCAAGCAAAACCGGCGCTGTGCCCACATTCAATAACTCGGTAGTATCTTCATTCCATTCCATACCGGTATTTTTTGCCCTTGCCATCACTGTTGCTAATACCCTGCTACAGTTGCCAAAATCCCTATGCTTATCTAAATTGGTAATAAGTACAACGGCAAACTCATTATTTGTTTGAAGCTCTACCTCATTCAATTGATAAGGCGTTTTAGCAGGAAAACCCACCAGTCCTTTTGTGCCCGGCGCATTAATGGTAAAGCATCCTTTGCCGCTGTAGTTCCATACCAACTGCCCGGTTGCAGATGTAATTATTTTGCCAATGGTATCTATAAAACGGTAGTAATTATCCAGGCGTTTTTCTGAATGCGGATTATTAAAGCTCAGGGTTGTTTTACCCACGGCCAATAGCTGCGCAGGAACCTCCGCATCAAACCGCTTTATGTCTGCATGTTGAGTGGTTTTATCGGTTATGTTTACCCTGCCCTTTTTTAAATCACTGGTATCAATATTTCTGTTTAAGATGGTTTCACTTTCTTTAATATCGTTGTTATAAATCATACTGGCAAGCGCAGGGTATAATGCCAGTTGTGTAGGCGAGGTTACATTGTAAACGCCATGGCTTTGTATGGTGGATGTATAATGGTCATAATCCATCGCAAAAGCATACGATGCATCCCAACCCTGCAGGCCCATACCATACGCTGCAATAATGGGCGAACTTTCTGCCGTCCATTGGTTCGGGATCAATGCCATCCATTCAGAAATCTGGAAAGGCCTGTCGGCTACCTGTTGAAAGCCGGTGCTTAATAGACCAGACCCCGGCATACTTACCATTGCCTCATTATCTACTTTACCGGTAGTAAGCTGGTGACCGGTGCCGCCGCCGGAATAATTATGCCGGTCAATGGCACCAGCATTGTAATCGGCAAAGAGATTGTAAAAATGTGCAATGCCCGAACCTGCCTGCCAGCAACTGCTTACTATTACACCTTTGTACCCGGTAGCACGGATAGCCGCAGCAAAACGCTGGTAAAAATGCAGTTGGCTTTCATACAAAAATGTGGCCCGGTCGGCTACATGCATGGGCAGTGGTATGCCTTTTTTTTGCGCCTGCTCTGTTTCGTAACTAAAATATCCGTGGTTGGGTTTGGGGTAAATATTATTTTGTTCCAATGATTCTCCTTTGGGCAATCCTTGCTGTTTCCAGGCGGCCATTAAATTTTCCTGCGTGCCATATTTTTTTCTCAGCCAGTCGCTAAATTGCCGGCACAATAATTTTTTATAGGTGGGTGTTTGTTTTAAAGTTTCTTCTATTGCACTCCAAAAAATATTGTCTTCATTTTGCAGTTCAATAAAATTGAGTGCCGGGTCATCGGCATATCGTAAACCGGTTAAGGGATTGATATGATTCAGCATGTTAACCGTGAGTTCAATATTCAATGCTTGTAAATCTTCTGCAAAATTTACAATGCCCGCCGTGCTGCCGTCTAAATGCGACCAGGGGAATTTGGTATCGGCCACTTCCCGGTAAGCCAGTACCCTTGCTGAGTCGGCAGGCAACAGGCGGTGGCCATAAATATGCGACCAGCTATAATAAATACCGGTGTTACGCAATTCGTTGCAGAAAAAATCAAAATTTTTCCATTTGGCGTTTGTGAGTTGTGTGGAATGTATGCCATCTGTAGCTTCCCAGGTAAACTTGTGAAACCTTACCGCATTAATACCATAACCGGCCATAAATTTTGTCCAGCGGGTAGCTTCTTCCTCCTTTACAAACGGACCATTGCTTGCAATATTTACGCCCCAGAATTTTGTTTTGGTGCCATCTTCAAATACAAAATCTTTTCCTTCGTATTGCAAAAAACCATGCCTGCCAGCGGGCTTATCCAGCCACTGACTCATATTGATAGCACTGGTTGTTTCGTTAGTGCCAGGCTTAAAAGAAAACCAGTTTTCATTTTGCTGTGCAAGCCCCATCATCGAAATCATACAGCAAAATATGGTACAGTTTTTTTTCATTCTATTTATTTAGGAGAAGTTATAAATTTTCACCTGGTGAGGGACATAGATTTTAATTTAGTTGCAATTATTTATTTTAACTAGCAAATTTACTTTGTATGTAGTCCAACAATTTCCGCAGGTGAATTGAAAAGAAACTTATTTTATTTAAAGTTGTAGCGCAATACAATCGAAATAAGGAAAACGTATTTCTTTTAAAAGCAAAGAGATAACGAAGCATCTAATGCTGACAACGCTAACATACAGTATCGTATCGAGTAAACCTTACTGCTCTATGCTGCATCAAAATAGTTGGAAATCATTGTAGGTTTATTATTTTCATTAATGAATCTGAAAATTCAAGTTTCCATGAAACGATGCCTTGCAGTTTTTCTATGTATTTTTTTGTCAGTTACCTTCGCTTTTTCTAAATCATCACAGTATTGGTTTACAAATTATACAACAGCCATTGCTGCTGCAGCAAAAGAAAATAAACCGATGCTTCTTTTCTTCCATGGCTCCGCCTGGTGTCAACCCTGCATCAAAAAGCAGCAGGAAGTATTCAGCGATAGCAGCTTTATTGATTTTGCCACCGGAAAACTTATTTTTTTGAATGTAGACTTTCTAAGTAAGCCCCCATTAACTGCCGAACAATTAAGACATAAGCAGGCTGTAAAAAAGCAATTTGGACTACCTGATGATTTTTCACAGGGCTATCCACAGGTAATAATTATTAATGCTGCAGGAAAAGTATTGCACCAGGAAAAAGGCTATGATGGAGAAGGTGCAAGGAAATTGATGGACATTATTAATAACATCAGCCAGCAAATGAAAAAATAATAACCTCATTCATTTACACTTTAATTACAAATATTTTATGCCACGATTTACAATTTCATTATCGCTGACGTGTATTTTTATCACCATTACAATTGCTTCCGCAGCACAAAATAAAATAACGCCATTAAAAGATATTGTAACCGACACAGCATTTAAAAACCCACCACTTTCTGCCAAACCAAAAGCACTGTGGCCCTGGGTAAATGGCAACTTTAGTTTATCACAAATTACTTACGAACTGGAGCAGGCCAAACAAAAAGGTATGAGTGGTTTTGATATTTGGGATGTGGGTGCTATGGTTGATAACGATAAAATATTGCCGGCCGGCCCGGCATTTTTAAGCGATGAATCGGTACAGGGAATTGCCTTTGCAGTAAAGGAAGCAGAGCGGTTGAATATGGAACTTGGCTTAATAACCTCCAGTAGCTGGAATGCAGGTGGGGCCTGGATTAAGCCAGCACATGCAGCAATGGGTTTATTTAATAAAGATACTGTTGTTACAGGTCCGGTGTTGTTTAATACCGCCATGCCTTTTCCGGTAGTTGCCCCCGGATCAAGGGATGTAAAATATAATTTAGTACCAAAAAATCCAGCAACAGGCTTACCCATTTTTTATAAAGATATTGCCACCATCGCCTACCAGTTGAATGATACTGGTGCAATAGCAGGCATTGAAAAAATAATAGTACTGAATAGTGCTACCAATGAAAAATTACAATGGCAGGTGCCAACGGGCAAGTGGCATATTGTGCGGTATGTATGTTTTCCTACGGGGCAGCAGTTGGCTACCGCAAGCCCTGCATCCAAAGGTTTTGTGCTTGACCATTTTAGTGCAGCAGCACAAGAGGCCAATATGAATTATGTAATTGATAGGATTAAAACAGGGTTGGGCAGTTTAAAAAATCGTTCGTTAAAATATTTATATGAGGATAGTTACGAAGTAAATTCAGGTGTGTGGACACCCCTGCTTGCAGAAGCTTTTCAACAAAAATATGGATACAGTTTATTACCCTACTTACCATTGCTGACTGGCGTGCCGTACACCAATAAAAATATAGCCAATCGTTTTCAGTTTGATTTCACAAAACTATTGTCCGACCTTATTATTACCAACCATTATGTAAAGGGCAGAGAAATGAGTGAGAAAGCAAGCCTGGGCTTTTATGCAGAAGCAGGTGGGCCAGGTCAGCCCATACACAATGTACCTTTTGAAGATTTAAAAGCCTTAGGTTCTTTAACGGTGCCAAGAGGTGAGTTTTGGAATAAGCATGGCGACCTGGACAAGTTACAAATTATAAAAGGCATTGCCAGTGCCGCACACATTTACAATCAACGGTATGTGGAGGCTGAAGCTTTTACTTCTGTATGGTTGTGGCAGGAAGGTCCTGCAGAACTAAAGCCGCTTGCAGACAGGGCCATGTGCGAAGGACTTAACCGGTTTGTCTATCACACTTTTCCGCATACACCACCAGCGTCGGGCAAACCGGGATGGGTATATAATTTCGGAACACTTATTAATACAACAAATGGTTGGTGGCCTAAATCAGAAGGCTTTCACCTATACCTGGGCAGGTGCAGTTATTTACTACAGCAGGGAAATTTTGTGGGTGATGTGGCTTTTTATTATGGCGACGAAGCGCCCAATTTCGTTTCTCCAAAACATGTACCAGCCACGCTTGGCCCTGGATATGATTATGATGCGGTAAACACCGATATAATATTGAACAGGATGACGGTAAAGAACAACCGTATTTATTTACCACACGGTCAATTCTACGAGGTGCTTGTGCTGCCACAGGATGAGAGAATAAATCCCCTCGTACTTAAAAAGCTGGAACAAATGGTAGCCGCAGGTGCAACCATCATCGGGCCAAAGCCAACACGTTCCTATGGTTTATGCAACCACACAGCCAGCGATAGCCAGGTGGTATCCATAGCCAATACATTATGGGGAAAGGTAGACAGCAGCCGTGTGACATCACATAGTTATGGCAAAGGAAATGTAAGCTGGGGTAAAACCGTACGGGAAGTTTTAATGCAAAAAGGCATCACCCCGGATGTGCAATTTCAGGGCAAGCAAAATGATACAATCGATTATATCCATCGCCGCACCGCAGATGCAGATATTTATTTTATTCGAAACAAAAAGCGGGGTGCTATCTCTGGCACCTGCACTTTTCGCGTAAAGGGAAAGCAACCCGAATGGTGGAACGCAGAAACCGGTAAGACGGTTCAAATAACTTCATTCAGCATTGCTAAAGAGGGCATTACCATTCCTTTGAATTTAGCAGCAGAAGAATCTGCTTTCATTGTTTTTAAAAATGCGATAGCATTGCCGGCCAAACGTAAAGAAGCTATTGACGACAAGCAAGTAATTTATACCACTAAAGGACTTGTGCAAACGAATCAAAAAACATCAGGGCCCAATCCAGTCATTAATAACCCGTGGGAAGTACGTTTTGAGCATAAGGGAAATACACCTGTTGCAGATACAATGCAGCACCTTACTTCGTGGCATCTATCAGCGAATGCTGCAATTAAACATTTTTCTGGCCAGGCTGCCTATTATAACAGCTTTGAAATAGCTGCCGGAGATTTAAAGAAAGACGCTGTGCTTTTATTATCCCTTAATAAAGTAAGGGAAATTGCAGAAGTGTATCTTAATGGAAAAAGGCTTGGCCTGCATTGGCATCCTTCTCAAGTATTTGCGCTTACAGATGAATTGAAACCCGGTAAAAATTACCTGGTAATTGAAGTAGTTAACTCGATCAATAACACATTAATTGGAGACGCACAGAAGCCGAAAGAATTCAGGCAAATGCGAAGCAACATTACCCGGTTACCTAATGCCTGGCAAAAGCCATTTGCTGAAGCCAGTTTAATAGAAGCAGGATTAATAGGGCCGGTTACCTTGCAATGGACGTCGTTGGTGTATTAAGGCCAACGAAAAGTAACCATAAAGGTGATGTCCTTCCTGTTCAAATAAATAAGCATACTAAACCACAGTTGTCTTAAAAAAACAATTTACATTTAATGGCTCAACTGTCAAAGCTTTAATAACATATTCATCTAACGAACATCAGCTTGTATGAAAAATGAAACTTCACAAGGATCAAGAAGATCCTTTATTAGAAATACTTCCCTGGCAACGGCAGGTTTTTTTATTGTTCCGCGTCATGTATTAGGCCGGGGCTTTACCGCACCCAGCGATAAACTTAATATTGCCGGTATTGGCGTTGGTGGAAAGGGAGAAAGCGATTTGGAAGAAATTGCAAAAAGCCCTCATGTAAACATTATTGCGCTGTGCGATGTGGATGACCGCCAGGCTGTAAAATCAAGAGAACGTTTCCCCAAAGCAAAATACTACAAAGACTTCCGTGAAATGCTTGATAAGGAAAGGAAAAATATAGATGCCGTTTCAGTATCAACTCCGGATCATACCCATGCAGCCGCCGCTTTAATGGCTATGCGTATGGGCAAGCATGTGTATGTGCAAAAGCCATTAACCCATGATATTTATGAGGCACGTATATTGACGCAAGCCGCAAAGAAATATAAAGTGGTTACACAAATGGGCAATCAGGGTGCATCCAATGACGGCGTTCGAAAAATGCAGGAGTGGTATAATGCCGGACTAATTGGTGATGCTACAGATATTTATTGCTGGACCAACCGTCCCATATGGCCGCAAGGTTTTGGCAAGCCGGTAACGAAGGATGAAGTGCCGGCGGAATTAGATTGGAAACTATGGCTGGGCCCTAATGAGTGGGAGGAATATCATAAAGAATTTGTGCCTTTCAACTGGCGTGGTTATCACTCTTTTGGTACAGGTGCATTGGGCGATATGGGCTGTCATATCATTGACCCTGCATTTAAAACAGTGGGGTTAGGTTATCCATCAGAGGTAGAGTGTAGCGTGGTTAATTTATCTGAAGATTTGTGGAATGCGTCTTATCGTCCTGACAGTTTTCCCGCAGCTTCTGCTTTAAAATTAAAATTTCCTGGCAAAGGCGGCAAGCCCGATGTTTTGCTGCGTTGGATGGATGGAGGCCTTGTGCCTGAGCGGCCAGAAGAATTAGGCCCCGATGATGCTATGGGCGACTGGGGCGGAGGTGCTATAATAGTGGGCACAAAAGGAAAACTAATGTGTAGCACTTATGGCGAAAACCCTGTTTTATTGCCTCAGTCCCGTAATAAAAATATTACAGTAAAACAAACCATTGCCCGTGTGCCTGAAGGTCATTATGTGCAATGGGTTAATGCCTGCATTGCCGGATATGGAAAGAAAGAACTCAGTTCTTCTTTTGATTATGCAGGTCCTTTAACGGAGACTATTTTAATGGGCAACCTGGCTTTACAGGCATGGAACATCAAAGGTGCCAAAGGCGATTTTAATGGCAGAAAAAAATTAATGTGGGATGCAAAAAATATGAAGATTACCAATTTTGATGAAGCTAACCGGTTTGTAAAGCGGGAGTATAAAAACGGGTACACATTAGATCTGTAACCTAACCCGGTAAGGTTTTCAAGTGTTTTGAATAAAAAAAGTCTAGCTTTCATTACCATAAAACTGTAAACATCATGTCTAAAACAAGGCGTCAATTTTTAGCCCATTCTACTAAGCTCTTAGCTGCTACCGGCTTTGCCGGGTTCGCGCCTGCAGCCGGAGCTTCTGCTTTTGCAACGACA
>JBBQTL010000142.1:0-15342 GCA_038213285.1 Chitinophagales bacterium | reverse complement strand
ATAAAATGGGTGGGTTCCTGAAGTTATATAAAAATTTTGCAATCGATTTCGCTGGGTTTGAAGCCACCGGCAAATCCAGCTTCCAGAGCTGGTTGCCTTATTTTACCAGGGGACAATCCATCATTTCGGTGCATAATACCTTTGCCAGCCTGGACGATGTAACATTTCTTCTACGGCAGTTGCAAAATGTAAATAGTCCATTTTATTATTGCCTTTGTATCAATGCCAATAAATATATTGAACAAGCGATTCCCCCTGTTGATTTACTCCGAAAGCTCAACTGTAACATAATTATTGGTACCGATAGCTACGCAAGCAATCATCAGTTAAATGTTTTGGAAGAAATAAAAACGATTCAACAGGAAACTGACTATTCAATTCCATTGGTGGAAATATTGCAATGGGCTACCATCAATGGAGCAACAGCATTAAGGCTACAGCACAATATTGGTAGTTTTGAAACAGGAAAAAAACCAGGGATTGTATTAATTGAAAAGCTGAATAATTTACAGACTACTTCAGCGACAACTGCAATGCGGATACTATAAGTGGCAGTCTTTTTAAAATATTTCATTCAAAACGTACAGTGTTCTCATCTGGCCAAAATCGGGGATATGCAGTGCATAATAATCCTGGTAATATTGTAATAGTTTTCGCCTCGTTTGATGGTGCAGTTTAAACTGCAATAATTCATCCGGCTGCATCACTTTCAGGAACTGTGAAGTAATCTGTGCATTTTCACCATCCATAAAATGGGGGTGTTCCGGCTGCCTTGATACAAAATTCCCTTCTTCCAAATCCAGTATCGTATTTTCCTTGTTGTAATCATCATTTATTCTGAAACCAAAAAAATGGGGTAGTTGAATTGCAAAGTAGAGGGCAAAATTGGCGGTAACCGTTTTATCGGCACCATCCAATTGTATCAATGCGTCTTCGCAGAAATAAAACAGCGGGGTGTTTTGCTCGGGTTGCTTTAAACATTTTTGTAACAACTCTACCATATATAAGGCAATGCTGTTTTTAATTACATCGCTCAATACCTGTCGAAATAAATAATCCCACTTAAACTCCTTTATCCGTTGCATCGGCTTTTGATCACTATGGTAAACTATTAAATCCAGCATTGCCCCAGGCTGAAAATGATTGGCTTTAGCAGAAGATCGTTTTGCCGTTCGCACACCGTTTACCATATAGGTTTGCACCCCAAACAGTTCTGTAAATATGGTAACTACCACACTTGTTTCACCATATTTGATAGTACGTAAAACGATTCCTTTTGTTTTGTGTGTCATACTGCAAATTATCTGCTGCGTTTGAAGCATTTATAAAATCATTCATTTCAACTGCTGATCAAAAATAATAAACATTCTCCTGTTAAAGGGCGATGGTGCGGTTTCATATGCTGGCTCCCCAAGCTAAGCATTCAAATGAATAAAGGGGCCTTATATTCTTTTATCAAGCAACTTAAAACCAGCTAATCAATTCTGTTACGTTCAAATTGTTTTTCTTTGCAACTTTCAAATCAACGACTCATTATGTGGAAACGTTTAGGGATTTTCGTAATTAATTACCGCCTGCCGCTTTTGATTGCCTTATTTGCAGTAACCGCTGTGATGGCCTATTTTGCCAGTAAAGTGAAACTTAGTTACGAATTTGCAAAAGCTATACCTACAGATAACCCGAAGTATAAAGAATATAAGGATTTCAGGGAAAAATTTGGCGATGATGGCAACTTGCTGGTGGTAGGGGTACAAACAGATAAGCTGTTTGAGCTGAATTATTTTAAAGCATATTTACATTTACAGCAGCAAATAAAAAAAGTAAGCGATGTTGAAGATGTATTGGGAATACCATCATCTATAAACCTGCAAAAGGACTCCCTGACAGAAAAATTGAATGCAGTAAGAATATTTTCGGATAATATCAACTCCCAGGCAGGTGTTGATTCCGCCAAACGAATATTTTTTAATCTTCCCTTTTATAAATCCCTCATGTATAATGCCGATTCCAACGCTTATTTAATGGGAGTACGCATCAACAAGGATTCGCTCAATTCGCCCAAGCGTACCCGGATAGTAAAAGAGATCACCAGTGCAGTAGATTATTTTGAAGCCACCACAAATATAAAGACTCATTTGAGCGGCCTGCCGTTAATAAGAACTGTAGTAGCAGATCGTTTACAAAAGGAGATGAAAATTTTCTTAATTGGTTCCTTAATACTGAGTGCGTTGATTTTGTTGCTTTTCTTTCGCTCCTTTAGTACCATGTTGCTTTCCCTGTTCGTGGTTATCCTAGGTGTAATCTGGAGCCTTGGCATCTTGCAATTGTGTGGATATAAAATAAGTTTGCTTACTGCATTAACACCTCCTCTGGTGGTAGTGATTGGTATTCCCAATTGTATCTATTTTATCAATAAATACCACACTTCCTTTATCAGGAGCGGCGATAAAAACAAATCGCTGGTAGATATGGTGAGCAAGATGGGGGTAGTTACCTTATTTTGCAATATATCTGCAGCTATTGGCTTTGCTGTGTTTGCACTAACAAAAAGTGCCATTTTACAGGAGTTTGGTGTAGTGGCCGGTATTAGCATTATGCTCATATTTGTTATTTCTTTTGTTCTGCTTCCATCAGTTTTAAGTTATTTACCTACTCCTAAACCCAGCCAGGTTAAATATTTGAATAATAAATTGATTACTTCTTTTTTATTGAAAATTGAAGGCTGGGTAGTTACTCATCAAAAGCCGGTATATATATTTACAGCAATCATCCTGGTATTTTCCATTGCAGGTATTTTTAAATTAAACACAGTCGCATTTATAGTAGACGATTTACCCAAAACCGATAAAATATATACTGATCTTAAGTTTTTTGAAAAAAATTTCAAAGGCGTTATGCCGCTGGAAATTGTGGTGGATACTAAAAAGCGGAACGGCTTATCCGGTATGCGGGCACTTACGGTATTTGAAAAAGTGGACTCCCTCTCGCAATATATTGCGGCCCAAAAAGAGATGAGCCGCCCTTTAAGCATCGCTGAAGGTTTAAAATTTGCCAAACAGGCTTTTTATGAAGGAGATTCTGCCAACTACCTTTTACCCAATAGTTTTGACGGCGCATTTGTTGGAGAATATCTGAGGCCAAATAAAAGCGACAGTGGCCGCAAAAACAATTTTACAAAAATGTTATCTTCTTTTATGGATAGCACCCGGCAAACTACCCGGATAAGTGTAAGCATGGCCGATATTGGCACCAAACAATTACCCGTTGTACTTGAAGGTATTCGCCAAAGGGCCAACCAGTTATTTGATTCCAGCCAGTATAAGGTACAGCTAACAGGCACCAGTATTACATTTTTAGAAGGAAGCAGCTTTATCATCAGTGGATTAAAAGAAAGCATTTTCTGGGCATTTTTACTTATTTCGCTGTGTATGTTATACCTGTTTAAATCGGCCAGAATTTTAATTTGTTCATTAATACCCAACCTGATTCCATTAGTGATTACTGCTGGTATAATGGGATGGGCAGGGGTACCTCTTAAGCCATCCACTGTACTGGTTTTTAGTGTCGCATTGGGGATAGCCATCGATATTACCATCCGCTTTTTGGTTAATTATAAACAGGAGCTACCAACCTATAATAACAACAATGGCGAAACCGTAACAGTAACCATCAAAAACACAGGACTAAGTATTGTATATACTTCATTGGTTTTAATAGCAGGATTTATCATTTTTTGTTTTAGTAGTTTTGGCGGTACCATTGCCCTGGGGTGGCTTACTTCCGTTACTTTATTGGTTGCTACTATCACCAACCTTGTTTTATTACCCGTATTATTATTAAATACAAGGAAATAGGGAAGGGGAATTACTTAGAATTTTTTTAATAAGGGTTGGACTGTTGGGTCTGAGAAGATCGTTGTAAGATTTTTTTATATAAATTGGAAAAACCGTACAAATTTTTGTCATATTGAGCAAAATGTTTTTTTACGGCAATTAAATTATTATTCAATAATGTCAACTTTTTTTTACAAATTCTTAATTATTTACCGCGGCATAGATTAGTATTAAAATCCGGCTTTTTTACTTTATTAAATCATTGATATCAGACTAATTTATATTGAATCCTTTACTGATTATTAATATCGTTACGATTGCTGTTTATCATTGATAATCTGGAAGTAATAAATATCATTTGATAAAATATCAGCGATTAATTTTCTCTTCACGCATCTATTTGTAAATTATTAACGTTTATTATGTTAATATAAATACAAATTAGATTTGGTAAATAGAAATAGAATCGTAAAATTTGTTTTTGCACAATATTTAAACAATTGCTGTTAAAGCAGCGTTATCAGATTGTTAATTGTCAATAATAATCCAAGTTGAGGAATTATCTAAAAAAATCTACAAAATCTAAAAACAGCTTATGAAGAAATTTTTCTATTTGTGCATTTTCCTGCTTTTTTCTTCGGGAGT
This sequence comes from Chitinophagales bacterium, assembly GCA_038213285.1. GTDB lineage: Bacteria > Bacteroidota > Bacteroidia > Chitinophagales > Chitinophagaceae > Ferruginibacter. The sequence goes on along the minus strand of JBBQTL010000142.1, from coordinate 10,864 downwards.
TTTTGCACAAACACGCACCATTACGGGTGTTGTAAAGAATGCGCAAGGTGAGCCGGTGCCTGAAGCATCAGTATTGGTGAAGGGCGCAAAGTCTGGTACAACTACTAATGCTAATGGCAGCTTTAGTCTGGTTGTAAATGCCGACGCCAAAACATTGATCATATCTTCCGTTGGAATGGTATCCGAAGATGTTTCAATTGGGAAAAATACCAATGTCAACGTTACATTAACTACTGAGGCAAAAGAACTGCTGGAAGTAGTTGTACAGGTTCCTTATGGCACCGTTAAAAAATCTGCATTTACTGGTTCTGAAAACACTATCACAGCAGCCTCTATTCAAAAGCAACAGGTTACATCTGTAACACGCACCCTTGAAGGGCTAGTTCCTGGTATCATCGCTACGAATGGCGGAGGTGCTCCCGGTACCGGGGCAGCTATTCTTATAAGAGGCGTTGGATCGATTAATGCTAGTAGCGCTCCATTGTACGTTTTAAATGGAATTCCTTATGATGGTTCTATCACCGCATTATCGAATGACGATATTGAATCAGTAACTGTTTTAAAAGATGCAGCAGCAGGTGCGTTGTATGGTTCAAGGGCAGCTAACGGGGTTATAATGATAACAACTAAAAAGGGAAGAAAAGGGAGAACCAATGTTACAGCCAGCCTTCGCCAGGGATTTATGAGCCGTGGTATTCCGGAATATGACAGGGTAAACTCTCAGCAATATTATGAGTTATTCTGGGAAGCTTATCGTAATTCTTATGTTGCCCAGGGAGATAATCCAACATTGGCAGGAACAAAGGCTTCCGGCAATTTAACCGGTGTAAATGGACTTGTTTACAATGCTTATAGTGTACCAGGAAATATATTGGTTGATCCAACTACTGGTAAATTAAACTCAAGCGCAACCTTATTATGGAATGACTCATGGGAAGATGTTTTGTTTCGCCAGGCGGCCCGTACCAATGCCAACATTAATTTTTCTGGTGCAAGCGACAATAGTGATTATTATTTATCTGCGGGTTATCTTAATGAAGGCGGTATAGTTAAAAATTCCGGTTACAAACGTTACAATTTACGGCTAAACGTAAATGTAGCACCCACCAAATGGTTTAATGCCGGTATAAATGTGGACGGCGCCATGGCTGAACGTAAGGATGTTCCGAGCGGAGGAACTGCTACTACCAATCCTTTTTATTATACCCGTCAAATGGGACCTATTTACCCGGTTTATCAACGCAATCCCACAACCGGAGCATTTATTGACAGCCTTGGTGAGCATAAATTAGACTGGGGTGTACCCGAGCAAATGGGAACAAGACCTTATGCAGGCAGATCAAATCTACTTGGATCACTTGCTTTAGATGATCGTTCAAGAGATATTTTTAATGGCAATTCCAATTTATTTGGTGAAATTAAATTCCTGACTGATTTCAGTTTTAAAGCTTCATTAGGTCTTAATTATCTTTCCAACAATATTACCGAATACCAAAATAACCAGTATGGCGATGCAGCCCCCTCTACACCGGGTGGTGTAGATGGAGGAAGGTCTACTAAAACAGATGACAAACAGGTTTCAATTACAGGAAACCAGGTGTTAACCTGGAAGCATTCCTATGGGGTGCATAATATCAGGTTTTTGGCTGGTCATGAAAATTATAAATACAAATACAACTATTTGTCAGCTAATACAGCCGGTTTTTTATTTCCAGGTCAATCTGAGTTAGATAATGGGACAGGTGCATTTGAGCCTGCCAGTTCATACGAAGACAATCATCGGATTGAAAGCTATTTTGGCAATTTGAATTATGATTTTGATCAAAAATATTTGGTTTCTGCAAGCTTACGCCGGGACGGATCTTCAAGGTTTATCGATTCTTTGCGGTGGGGCAATTTCTATTCTGTTGGTCTTGGTTGGAGAGTATCGCAGGAAAAGTTCCTGAGGAATGTAAGCTGGTTAAATGAATTAAAGTTTCGTGCAAGCTATGGCGAACAAGGGAATGATAATATTGGTTTGTACTATCAATACCGCGATTATTCTTATGCTTCAGGTACAGGATCTTACTTGAACACAACAAGATCGGCAAATCCAAATCTTTTATGGGAAAAAAATAAGGTATTGAATTTAGCTGTGGATTTCGCAGTGTTTAAAAATCGTCTTACTGGTACCTTTGAATGGTATAGGCGTGAATCTGATGATCTGTTATTTGATGTGCCGCTTAGTATTTCTGATATTCGTGCCGCCTCTATTTTTCAAAATATTGGTTCCATGAAAAATACAGGAGTGGAATTACAATTAGGTTATAATGCAATAGCATCAAGGAATTTTAATTGGAGAGTTGATCTGAACCTTACCCACTTTAAGAATGTTGTAACAAAACTTCCTACTAAACAAGAAAAACTGGGTATCGTTAGGGGCACTCAAAGACTATTTATTGGCAAAAGTATTTATGATTTCTGGCTACCGGAATTTGCAGGTGTAGATGCCTCCAATGGAGATGCCCTATATTATAAAGACATATTGGATGCAGCCGGTAAAGTTACCAACAAAACATTAACCAACCAATATAGCCTGGCTAGTTTTTACAGTCATGGATCTGCTCTTCCTGATATATCCGGAGGGGTCACCAACTCTTTTAATTACAAAGGTTTCGACCTGTCAGTTCTTGTCACTTTTTCATACGGAGGACAATTTTATAATGGCAACTATGCCAGTATAATGCATAGAGGTAGCGCTGGTACACATTTATCTATTGATGCCTTACAAAGGTGGCAAAAACCTGGTGATGTTACGAATGTACCAAGATTACAAAATGCTATTGCAAACCAGGAAGGAGCTTCTTCAAGATGGCTTGTTGACGGATCCTGGTTAAATATTAAAAATATTACTTTAAGTTATACGCTTCCAAAAGGTATAGCGAATCGCATGCATGTGGGTGGTGTTCAAATATTTGGAAATGTCGATAATGCCTGGTTGTACACGGCTCAAAAAGGATTAGATCCTCAACGTGCGTTTACAGGAACATCAGACGCTTCCTATACTCCATTTAGAACGGTAAATGTTGGTTTCAATGTTAATTTACAATAAATTATAAAAAAACAGTTATGAAAAAAATATTATTCGCAATTCCGCTTTTTTTGCTTGTTTTTACGGGCTGTAAAAAAGATTACCTGGAGACAAAACCTAGTAATGCAGTTACAGTAGCTGAATTATTAAGTAGTCTTAATTCTGTATATGCGCTTCTTGACGGTGTAGCTAAGGAACAGTTTGCATTTGGTATTGGAGCCAGTACCGGGCATGATAACTATGGACAGAAATCATTCGATCTTCAGAATGACCTGATGGGTAATGATATGGTGGTGCATAGCCAGGGATATGGCTGGTACAATGCCACCTATAATTTGAGTGAATGGGCAAGAGTAGAAGATGGTCGCCAATCAGACAATTCATGGTATTTTTATTATGATATGGTAAAACAGGCCAATACAATTCTACCAGTAGTTGATGGTATAGGGGGAGCAACTGTGGCTCAAAAAGAATCTATAAAAGGCCAGGTATTGGGTTTGAGGGCTTATGGTTATTTTTACCTGATTAATAATTTTCAACAGACATACAAGGGTAACGAAACCAAACCAGGGGTTCCATTACATATTGTTATCCCTATAGAAAGTAAAGGAAGAGGTACAGTTCAGGAAGTGTACACTCAACTGGTGGCAGATTTAACGTTGGCTGAAACGCTTTTGACAGGTAAAACCAGGACATCTAAGAATTTCATTGATGTTTCAGTTATACAAGGTTTAAGAGCAAGGGTTGCATTGTTAATGGAAGATTGGCCAGCGGCTGCGGCTGCTGCGAAAAAAGCACGTACAGGGTATACTTTGATGAATTCAGTTCAATATGCTGCACTACCTGCATTTTCTTCATTGACTAATGCGGAATGGATGTGGGGTTCCTCAATACCTTCAGATCAGGCTACCATTTATGCGTCGTTCTTTTCACACATGGATATTCGTACTGGTGGTTATGCTGCCCTGGGTGGACAGAAGAAGATCACTAAAGCTTTATACGATCAGATTCAAACTGGTGATGTAAGAAAAACCATCTTCAGAACACCTGGAACCGGAACAACCTCAAACCCGGATTATAATCAATTAAAATTCCAGGTACCTGATATCAATAATCGCTGGGCTGCAGATTACCTGTACATGCGTGCAGCTGAAATGTACCTGATTGAGGCCGAAGCTTTGGCAAGGCAATCCCAGGATGCACCGGCACGTACCGTATTGGAATCATTGGTACAAGCAAGGAACCCCTCATATAGTGCTGCATCATTCAACGGCGCTGCGTTGGTTAGTGAAATTCTTTTACAAAGAAGAATAGAGTTATGGGGTGAAGGGTTCTCATTATTGGATATTAAGCGTTTAAACCAGGGCCTTAGCCGTCCAACCGGTGCAGGCAATCATGGTTCACCTAGTTTTGATCCAGGTGTGTATACTACATCTCCCGCTGATCCCCGTTTCCTGATGAGGATTCCAAGAAGAGAATTAAATAATAATAGTAAAATGACCGATTCAGATCAAAATCCATAACGGTTAAAAAGAACCATTATATAGTTGAACCCATTTAAAACATTAAATTATACAAAGATGATGAAGAAGTTTATGAACATATATTTTTTTACAGGGGTATTATTGCTTAGTATAGCCTCATGTAAAAAAAATAACGTGGTGCTGGACCAGGCACCCTTGATACCACTGGAAGCTGCAAGATTTTTAATGGTTCCCACTGTTGCTAATAATTATTATAATTTTAATATTGGTCAAACTCCTGCACCAGGTTCAGTTTTTAACCTTCCAATCGGTGTTACTACTGTGTCGAATGTGGATAGAAAAGTTAAGTTCACCATCACCAGTTTAAGAGCTGTTTCAGGCGTACAATACACCGCACCCACGGAGGTTACTATAAAGGCAGGTAAAGCAACAGACACACTCAGAATTCAAGGCCTTTTTGCCGGATACCCTACCGGTAGAAAAGATACATTGAAAATTAAAATAACTTCTGAGGCCGGTTTTGTAAATAAAAATGGTTACCAGGATTCTGTAATGGTTGTAATGCAGAAATTTTGTCCACTGAATGTTGCAGATTTTGCAGGCGACTTTAAGGTGCTGGTAGATCAATGGGCGGATTATAGTGTTGGCGAAATCATTCCACTTACTGTAAGTGGTGACACTGTAATGTTTAAATATTTTGCGAATGCTGCGGTGCCAATAAAAATCTTGATAAATAAAACCACAAATGTAACTTCTGTTGCAAAACAGGTTTATGGCAGGTATGGCCCTACAGAAGTGTTCTCCTGTGCAAGTGTAGCGGGTAGTGCTGAAAATTTTGTAAATGCATGTGATAAAATCATTAGTGTCAATTTAAATCATACTTCGCCACTTGGTAATTATGGTAATTACGTAATCAGATTACAGAAACTGTAAATATTATTGATTATTAAATGCAGGCTATTCCCGGGGGTAGTCTGTTTTTTTTGAAAAAAAATTTGATGGGTGATGCAGGTAAATCAGAAAGATATAGTTTGAACTGCTATCGACGTCTTACATTATACGGTTTCAATAGCTACTATGAAAATCTACCAGGAAGTTTAATAACGCACCAACAGGGCTAGTATAATATTTTATCTAAGCTAATAAATTAGGAGTGGAAGAGACTGGGATTAACAAGGTGCGTTTGAAATACGATAGCTATCGGATTTTAAAAATGCGATGACAAAAACCAGTTGCCGTCTTTTGGTCATCGTCAACCTAAAGTAGTTATGTAAAGCGTCATTCCATCTCCGTTTATAGGTCATTTGCCTGCAAATGTTAAAACTGCTTTCACATTTGTTAATATTGCTAAAAGACTCTTTTAATGATACTTTATGTTGTTAAAGAGATGTAAACAGACTGGAATAAAAATGTTACACAATTCCCACTTTTTAGAGTTTTGTTAATTATATTTGAAAGAACTAAACCAATTGCACATGAGAAAACTGATGCTTTCATTTTCAGTGGCATTACTATGTATGCTTACTGTTACAGCGCAAGACCGGTCGCTGTCCGGCAAAATAACCGATGAAAAAGGAGTACCAATACCAGGCGTCTCCATTATTAGCCCCGACGGCAAGTCCGGAACCCAAACGGATCAGGATGGAAATTACAGGATAACGCTTCCAGAGAGTGTAAAATCACTTACTTTTTCCGCGGTAGATTTTGAAATCGTTACAAAGACTTTGGGAAACGCAACTACGCTCAGCTTTTCTTTAATTAGTTCCAATAAGAGCCTATCGGAAGTGGTAATTACAGCTTATGGAATTAAGCGGGACAAGAAATCCCTCGGATATTCCACCCCTGTTATTTCATCAGAGGATCTAACTTCGGTAAGAAATACTAACATTACAAATGCCGTTGTAGGTAAAGTAGCCGGTGTTCGTACACAGGGTACTGGTGGTTCGTTTGCGGGATCATCAATATTGATAAGGGGGTATACTTCCATGACAGGTTCGAGTGCACCACTTTTTGTGATCGATGGTGTACCTATTGATAATGGTGGTGGTGCTGTGGCGCTTCAAAATGGTGTAACAACCTCCAATCGTGCAGTGGATATAAACCCTGATGATGTTCAGGAAATGACCGTATTGAAAGGTGCTGCTGCAACTTCGCTATATGGTTCCCGTGGTGCAGCAGGAGTAATCCTGATTACTACAAAAAAAGGCACCCGCAAAAGCAAAAATAATATAGATATCAATTCTTCCTATTCTATAGTATCAGTAAACACGCTACCAGAATACCAAAATGAATATGCGCAGGGTACTTCCGTCGGTATAAATACTGCAACTGCCACGGTGGGTATATATAATCCGAATGCTTCCACCTCCTGGGGCCCAAGAATTACAGGGCAAAATGTTACCAATTTTTTTGGAAAGCAGGAAGCGCTGAGTGCATATCCCAATAATGTAGCTGATCTGTTTAAGAACGGTTACAATCGCCAAAATACGATTAGTTTCAGTGGTGGAAGTGAGAAAACCAGCTATAGGGTCTCTTATAATAATACCGAGGAAACCTATGTAGTTGACCGGAATAAGCTTAAAAAAAACGTACTAACCCTAAATCTAAATTCAGAAATAACTAAAAAATTGACAGTTAGTACCTATATAAGTACCAACTATACTTCCTCTGTAAGAACCCAGCAAGGAAACCAGCTTTCCAATCCTGTATTTAGATCATTATTTACTCCAAGGAGTTTCGATCTTACAGGAAGCCCTTATTATAGTTCTACCGGTGCCCAGTTGTTTTATGGAGGAGAAGATAATCCATACTGGTCTATAGAAAACGTCAGGTATAATGACAAAGTTGACAGAATAATAGGAAACTTAGGGTTAAGGTATCAATTTACTGACTGGTTAAATGCAGATATAAAAATTGGAGGTGATATCCAGTCTTTCAACTCACATGGGTTTGATGAAATAGGGTCTCGTGGAGGCGGTAACACAAGTGCCAGCGGAACAGGTGGAATTATTGATACTAAATCAAACCTGAGAAACATCAATTCCTATGCTACCCTGAATGCACAAAAGAGGGTTGGAAAATTTAATTTTATTGGAACCGTAGGAAATGAGATTTACGATAACTATTCAAATTCTCTGAGTGCACGAAGCACAGGGTTGGCTATTAGAGGTTTTGATCAGATCAGTAACGCCACAGTTCTTAATACACCAACGGTTGGTACATCTCAGGTAAGAACAATAGGTATTTTTGCAGATGCTGTTGTAGAATACAACAGATGGCTGGCATTGAATGTAAAAGCGAGAAACGATTTCTCATCTACTTTGGCGCCGGGCAACAATTCTATATTTTATCCTGCCACTTCGTTAAGTGCGGTAATAACAGATGCCATTCCATCAATTAAAAACAATGTGTTGGATTTTTGGAAACTGCACGCCAACTATGGTGTGGTTGGCCGGGCAGCACCTGCATATAATACGGATAACTATGCAGCTTTGGGTGGAGCCTCTGATGGTTTCGGACCAAGTATCGCCTATCCATTTAATGGCTTATCTGGTTATACCATTTCAAATGCCGCCGGTAATATTAATTTGAAACCGGAGTTTACCACGGAGTGGGAAATTGGAACTGAATTAAAACTGTTCAATAACAGAATTATCATCGAGGCTAATTACTATCAGCGTTTATTAACCGATGGTTTGTTTCCGGTGCCTGTATCGGGAGCATCAGGAGTGACCAGTTTATTTCAAAATGCGGGTGAAATTGAAACAAAGGGTACTGAAATTACCCTTGGTTTAATCCCGGTTAAATCCAAAAATTTTATTTGGAGCATTAATGCCAATTACACGCAATTTAAAAGTATCGTAACAAAATTAGCCCCGGGTGTTTCTGTAATTACGTTAGCCGGTTTTACAACTCCAAATGTTCGACTTGTTGAAGGTGAACAATATGGAGTTATCTATGGCAACAAATACCAGCGGGACGCAAATGGTAATATTATTTTACAGGCTACAGGAACCAATGCCGGTTTGCCATTACCAACTTCCGGTGTATTTAAGATTGGTAATTCCAATCCAAAGTTTACAATGGGTATATCCAATAGTTTTACCTACAAATACTTGACGCTGGATGTATTATTAGATATACGGAATGGCGGAGATTTGTACAGCAGAAACCTTGCTGATTTAAGGAGAAACGGTTCTGTAATTGAAACGGCAACTTTACCTCGTTTTGCAGCAGACAATGTTACTCCCCTTACTAATTACCAGTTTGATGGGGTAGATGCAAGTGGGAATAAAGTAAACATTCCTATTCGTGCAGATCAATATTGGGGTAATTCCGGAAAGTATGTAGCAGCGGAAGGATTTATGGTGAGTACTTCGTGGTTCCGGGTAAGAGAAGCTAACCTGACTATGAAATTACCTAAAAGTTTGATTGATAAAACTCCGTTTGGAAATATTGAGTTCGGTGTGTTTGGCAGAAACCTGTTCCTGAAATCAAAGGATTATCCACACCTGGATCCCGAACAAAATGCGCTGGGATCAAGCAATATCCAGGGTTTGGAATTTAATGCAAATCCCTCTACAAGAACAATGGGTGTTAATTTAAGAATTACACTGTAAATCATTTTAACTTAAAATTAATCAAAATGAAAAAAATATTAATTGCGGTATCAGCTATTTTTTTATTAGGACTTGCTTCCTGCAAAAAGTACCTTGATATTAATAAAGACCCGGATCGGATTGCTGAGGCATCAGCTCCAATAAATTTATTGCTTACAAATGTTACCGTAAATACAGGATTTTCCAGTGGCAGTGACCTGAACAGGTATGGAGGATTGTTGGTGCAGCAATACTCAGGACAAACTACCGGAGGTGAAACGCAGACACAGCAGTACGAAAAGTATCTCCTGCAATCTTCGGATGTAAATAATATGTGGAACCTTTTTTACGCTGTTACTTTAAATGACATTGAAGTCATCATCAGGTTGGCAACTGCCCAGAATGCTCCCTACTATCGGGGTGTTGCAAAACTACTGAAAGCCTATAATTATCAGCATTTGGTTGATGCTTATGGCAATATTCCTTTTTTGGAGACGCAACAAACGAGTTCGAATACATCTCCCAAATACGATGATGGTGCTACTATTTACCCTGCTTTAATTACAATGATTGATGAGGCATTAACCGATTTGAATACAGCACCAGCAGGAGCCATTGAGCCTGGCGCCAATTCAACTATTTACAGTGGCGCCTTTAGTACTAAAAAAGCTAACTGGATAAAATTTGGCAACACGTTAAAACTTCGGCTATTAATTCATAGTTCTAAATTAAATTTACCGGAAACAGTTACTAAGATCACTGCCCTCGTAAACCAGGCAGGAGTAAGTTTCTTTGCTGCGAATGCTGATAATTTTGAAATGCCTTTTTTCAATCTTCAAAACAGGCAAAACCCTATTCACCAGTTTGACCTTAGCAGGGGAAATAATTTGTTCCCTAACAAGTTTTTGGTAGATGCAATGAACACTAAACTTGATCCAAGAAGACCGTTCTATTTCAGCAGTTTTCCTTTTGGTTCAACTACCTATGCCGGAGCCGCTGCGGCAGATCCGCAATCGCAGAAATATTCCAGGATTCACTCATACTTAAGAGGTGCTGCTACCGGTGGAACTGCCAACGCAGACGGATCTACCAATGCCAATCCTTTGACCGGAAGCATCACTTATGATGGAACTGCGCCGATACGAATGTTAACTTTTGCTGAATATAACTTTATCAGGGCGGAAGCGGCAGTGTATGGTGCCCCGGGAGATGCGCAAATATTCTTCCAGGCAGGTATTACAGCAAGCATGCAGAATGCCGGTGTTGCAGCGGGGGATATCGCAGCATATATTGTTTTAAACGGAACACTTGCCGGAACAAATGCTGATAAGGTAAGCCAGATAATCAGTGAGAAATTTGTTGCGAACTTTGGTGTTATGCAGGAATCATGGACAGACTGGAGAAGAACCGGATATCCTGCAATCGTAAAAGTTGCCAATGCAGTAACAACTGAAATTCCAAGAAGTTTGCCTTATCCGCAGAATGAAATTGATGCAAATAAAAATGCTCCACCTCAGAAACCTAACCTGTTGGTAAGAGTATTCTGGGATAAACCATAATTTTAAAATTTATTGACTTTAATATAAAAAGCCGTTCTTTTTAAAGAACGGCTTTTTATATTTTGCCAGGTATATTTATCGCAATTGGAGTAAGGGGTTAATTTTAATTTTCTTTATTCAACAGCCTGGCGCCGACCCCAAATTACCTTACCA
>JBBQTL010000141.1:0-15346 GCA_038213285.1 Chitinophagales bacterium | reverse complement strand
GCTAATATCCAACTGGTTCTGGAATAATTGCTATAGGCCGCAGTCCTTCAATTCTTTCTCTCAAACGAACGCAATTGCATCCTGATATTTTCTGCATTTGGGAAGTATGATCGTTCGAGCCAAGTTCAGCCAAAAGCAAATTAAAAATTAAGTTTAAAATACATTAAACCTCATTTCCCATACTGAAACTGATGATCAAAAAAGATGTAGTTAGATTTTTTGGCAAGTATGCTTGAGGTAAACTTTTAAAAGAATTTGCCTTCTATAATTCTTTCTCTATTGTTTCGTTTCTATTAGGATATTTATTTTTTAATATGCCATTTATTGTGCTATTAGATTTAATTACAGGAATAATTTGATCTAAAAGCACGTCATTTTCTTTATGTCGCCTAATTCTATAAAGTTCCTTTTGGCTAACTAACTCATTTTTCTTTTTATATATATCATAAGGAGAAGGATAAAATTTTTCAATTGTTTCCTCGTTGTCCGGCTGCTCACTTTTCAACTGTTCAATTTCCTGGTGTTTCAATTTCCAATCATTAAAAAAGTTAATAGCTGCCATTCCCTTCGAATGGCAATCTTTGTGAACTGGTAAGCCATTTTCAATTCTTGTCCGCCCACCGTTTTGATGTTCGTTAATATGATGAATCTCTAATTCCGTCCATGGTATTTCAATTGAACAAACTGCACATTTTTTATTATCCCTGTAATAAATTATTTCTCTCTCAAGCTGTCCGTAAACTCTCACACTGTCTTTACGAATTGGGTTAAGATTGACAATTATTTCTTACGAAAAGAATTTATGTCTTTTTTGAATTGTAATGGGCTGTGAGGATGCCGTCATTGTCAATGCACCATATGAAAACCAATAATCGCCAGATTTCGTTTGCTTATCAATGGCTGCCTTTTTTCGAAATAAGTCAAATGAGTTTATAAATTTGTCTTGCCAGCTTTTTGTGTAATCATCAATTAAACTATCAATCAGTAAGACAATATGAATAGCCTCATGAACTTTTAACTTTGGCCCTTTGTAACCTTCAAATAACTCTACAGCTAAATCAAGGATTTTGGAAAATCTTGGTACATGAAATGAGTTAATATCAAAGCCTAAGTTTCGATAGTAATAATCGTCAACAGCTTGGGTTCCGATGTCTGTCCAATTGCCTTGTGTCGCCTTCTCAAAATATATAACATACCTATTTGAGCGCAAATCGTTCGTATTTCACCTCTGTCAGAAGATGAATTTGTCAGTAGCTTTTTGAAGAAATCATGTCCTGGGTATCTTGTTAATTCTCTTTTCCCTCCAAAAAGTAAAGTAAATTCTGTGTAGCCGCCGGGCCATGCATCTCGCTTTTCTTGGGCGTTGAGTGGAAGTCCTGCCTGCAAACGAATAAATAGATCTCTTGCTTCATCCTCATTGTCGGTCGTAACTTTTACAATAAAAAGTTCAGTATTATTAAATTTAGCTTTCAGATCATCAGGCAGGCTAATTAAATCACAGCTAGCCCATGGACATGCGACACGTTTTATAAAGTCGGGGAATCTTGCTACTTTGTCATCTTTAATCGGGTCAAAAAGCTTTAATGCGTTCTCTCCGAACTTAAATAATGCATCAATTTCTTTGCTGCCCATCTATAATTTCCAAATCTTCTCGATACATTCCTGCAACCATTTTCTTTTTATGATGCAAGTAAATAAGCGGTAAGGGATAACCTCTGAGAACACTATCAATTTGTCCTTTTTGCTGAGGGTCTTTCCAAACAGCTCCTCTTTGATATTCAAGATTTACTGTAATCATGTTATTACGCTTCAATTCTAAAAGGTCTTTAATTTTTATTTTATCAGAGTTTAATTCCATATTGTATTTTTTATTTAGGTCATCATGTTACTTACCAGCTATCACTTTAATTGCTTTAATATCAGTTTAGCCACCTTTGGGTCAATTATCACTGTATCGTGTTCAAAGTCTAGCTTAATACGCCATTTTTGCATGGTGTTTACGCCTATTATTGCATCTTCACTAAGATCGGGAACTACCATAAATTCATCACTCAGTCTTATATCATTGAAATAAAAATCACTTCGCAGCGTGTTTTCAATTTTAACATAGCGACCACGGCTTGCTGTTGCTACCTCAATCGGGTAACGCATCTTTTCCACAATGCCTATTTCTTCGGCGTTTTCCGGCGAAAGGCAGGAAAAACTTGCCCCGCTATCAAAGAGGGTATATATTATTTTTTCACCCTTTGAACCTTCAAACCGAACCGGCACCTTAATGATAGTCATAATGTAATGATTTGACGCACATAAATTTACTCATTTTCCCGATCGGTAATACTTATATCTACTGATTTTTTAAACTATCCTTTGGCTTCTTCTTAAAGATATTATTGATCAACCCCTTCGTTGATTCCTTTGGATCGAACCTGGTTTTTGCAGAATCTGCTTTCAAACTCTTATCTCCCAATAATTGCTTTGACAGTTCATCCTTCGCTGCATTGATGGCCTGCTTTTTTAATGATGCAATGGTATCTTTTGCTGCATTGGTAACCGCCTGTTTGGTGCTGTCGATTTTTGCTTTGACAAAATCAGTGGCCTGTTGCTTCAACTGGTCGGCTAAACTTTCTACCCCTTGCTTTAAATCAGTTTTTACAGTGGGACTATTAAAAAAACCGCCAAGTTGTAAATTCAGGTTAACCGTTTCTCCTACTTTCAAAGGCACTCCTTTATTATTTACCTGGCTTATCAGGTTATTCACCAACTGGTTCCCTTTATCGCCCATTAACGAACGTGGCAATTTCATATTGATCAAATAAGCAAGTGATTGATCGAAACCCTGCATCCCACCAATTTCCATATCAATACCACCTACTTTTACTGTAAAGGGCTTCACTAATAATTTACCATTGGAAAACTCGAAATAGTTCTTTACATCCTTTAATGAAATCTGTTCCAGCGCCTTTACATTCAATGTGCTGGCAATTTTATCAAGGGGTGCAAATTTGCTGAGAAATCCTTCTATCAAAAGGAGGTTACCTATTCCAGACAATGTTGTCATATCCGGCATCATATTATCGCCCAGCTTACCATTCAGAGATAAATGAGAAGTCAGTTTACCGGCAATAAATTTACCAATGGGCATTAGTTTTTGCACCGTGTTAAATGCGAAAAAAGTTTTTTGCACATCCACACCTGTTACATCATAATCCAATACGATATCAGGTTTTGATTTGCTGGCCTTGGTAGAATACAAACCATTCACCACGATGGTGCCATCCAGTGCATTGCCTTTTACATTGGAGATGCTAACGGCCTCATCATTCACTTTTAAAGTGCCGGTTAAATTTTGAATATCTACTTTATCATAATGCAGGTTATCCACCCTGGTATTAAGCACTACATCCAGGTTAGCGGGCACTAAAAAGGGGGCTGCTGCCGCACCGGCTTTAGCGGTATCAGTTGATACGCCCATCCAGTCATTGAGGTTTATTTTATCTGCACTAACATTTAAAACAGCATTCAATGGTTTATTATTGAGCACATAGCTCAGCAGGTTATTAACCTGTCCGCTACCAATGAAATTAGAACCAAGGTACTGCCCGCTCAGGTTACTGATATCCACCTTTGCCGGCGTAAACGAGGTGAGCAGGTTATTTATTTTAATACCGGTTGGATAATCCTTTGCCACATATAAAAAATCAGCAAGGCTAATGGTGCCACCTGCACTAAATTTATCATACTGTTGGTGTTCAATATCCGCTACATTCCCCTTAATATTCACATCTGCATTTAACAAGCCGGATAGAGTGGTACCCTTTTCCAGTTTAATGAGTTGAGCAATTTTAGACAAATTCAACTTACCTTTTGCCGCGGCATCAATAAACATATTACTACTAGGCTTTACTACCAGTAGCCGAAAATCAAATGGTTCTTTATCCATTTCAAAATGTGCCTTTTCAATATTGAGTACCGTATTGTCTGTTTGCCCATTTGGATTATCTACCTGTGCTGTAAAATTAATCTGCTGCAAAGGTTTGGGCAGATCAGGATATTGAAAAAACCCATCCTTCACCTGCAGATCAAGATGGTAGGCTGGCAACTGCGTTTCATTATATATACCCTTTACAAATCCCCCGAAAAGCGCTGTGCCACTCGTTTTAATGTTTTTAAAATCATGCTGATAAACAGCCGGGATTAATGAAAGAATATTCTTAAAATCTGTAGACGGCGACTTGAACTGAATATCCATGTCATAACCTTTTTCAGCAAGATTTTTCAGGGTACCCCTGGCTGTCACTTTCAAATCATTTACCGAAATCTGATCGGTATTAAAGTTGTATTCATTTTTATTATTGTCGATATTGATGTCCGCATTAACAACTGTTTTTGCATTGGATAAATATGGGACACCTCCATATACTACCGTTACCGCATCTGCTTTCGTAGTAGTTTTTAGCGTGAATAAACCGGCAGTAAAATCGCCACTGCCCTGGTGATTTAAATTATTGATTTCGCTGCTGATACCTGCCTGCTCATCCATATAACTGATGTAGCCATTATTAACCGCATAACGTTGTAATTGCATTTTAAAAGGCTTCGAATCGTCAACTGCCGCACTTGTATCTGTTACCTTAATGATGTCCCAATTTACCAGGCCGGATTTGCTAACGATGGCGTGAACCCGGGGTGATTCCGCTACTACGGAATAGATGTTCATGTCCTTTCCGCGTATAATACTCATGATATCCATGCTGGCATCCAGTCGTTTTGCAGATAGAAGCGTATCCATTGCAAATACATCCGTTCCAATTACCTGCAAATTTTCGAGGCCAACCGCTACTTTGGGAAAACTCCGGAAAAACGAAATGTCCACATTGGTAAAATCAACTTTGGCATTGAGGTTTTTATTGATTTCTTTTTTTACGAGCGCAATAATTTTATTTTTAAAAACAAAAGGCGCTGCCAGCGCAACACCAATTATAATCAACAAAACCAGTCCCAGTCTTTTTAAAAGCGTTTTAATCATAGGTTATTTTTTACAGGTATATTGAATTATTAAAGCAGGAAGTGAATTGATATTAATTTTTTAACCAGTTCCGATTTTCAAAAATAAACAAACGCAGTGAGTTTAGTGCTGTGAAAATACTCATCTGTATAACTTAATCTTTAAATTACAAATGCAGCGAAAGCTGCATTGTAAAATTGAATGAGCTGAATTAAAAAATACATTAGCCAAGCACTACTTCTGAATGCATCTCCGGAATATCAACGTTAGCAAATCCCTTACTATTTAACCGTATTTTAAAAGCCTGTTGCACATCATACTCGCCGTGTACTAAAAACAATTTGCTGATTTTGGTTTTGTCCTGGCATTCAAGGAAACGACAAAGGTCTTCATAATCACCATGCGCACTCATACTCCGTATAGCGCCAATCTCCGCATTTACCTCGTGGGTAGCACCGTAGATATTCACTTCCTTTTTACCGGCCATTAATTTGCCGCCCAATGAGCGTGGTTCGCAATACCCCGTTAATAAAATAGTATTGCGGCTATTTTCAATATTGTTGCTGATATGATGTTTCACTCTTCCTGCATCCGCCATGCCGCTTGCAGAGATGATCACGAAAGGGCCATTTCTAAAATTCAACAATTTGGATTCTTCCACGGTTTTAATAAATTTCATTCCACGGAAAGAAAACGGATCATCATCCGATGCTAATACTTTTTGAATGGTAGCATTAAAATAACGCGGGTAACTTTTTACAATTTTGGTAGCTTTTACACTTAGCGGGCTATCTACAAAATATTCAACGGGAGGAAGCCTTCGTTCCAGTTCCAGTTGATTGAGCGCATATAAAATCTCCTGTGTTCTTCCTACGCTAAAAGCAGGCATGATTAGTTTTCCTTTCTTTTGGATACAGGCTTTTTCAATCCACTTTAGCAACAAATCAGGTGTGGTGGTTTGCACATCGTGTAAACTATTGCCATAGGTAGATTCCAGGATAATATAATCAGCCTGCGAAAATTCTTCAGGCGCTTTCAATATGGCATCGTTATACCGGCCTACATCACCACTGAACGTAAGCCGTTTTATAACGCCGTCTTCACTGATTTTTAAATGCACCGCCGCACTTCCAATGATATGCCCGGTATCTGTGTATAGTACCTCAATATTTTCATCCACTGTAAACCAGTTGCCATATTCCACGGACACAAAATGGTCACTGGCTGCCATGGCATCGGCTGAGCCATACAAAGGTTTCAGGTAGGGCAATCCATCTTGTGCCCTTCGCTTGTTTTCATATTTAATTTCATTTTCCTGTATACCGGCAGAGTCTTCCAGTAATACTTCGGTAAGTTCTTTGGTAGCAGGAGTACAAAATATTTTGCCATTGAACCCATCCCTCACCAATTTTGGAATCAACCCGCTATGGTCAATATGAGCATGCGACAATATCAGGTGATCCACCTCCGCAGGCTCAAATCCCCAATGCCGGTTCATAGTATCGGTATCCTTGCCCATACCCTGGAACATACCGCAGTCTAATAAATATTTTTTACCATTGTTTAAAGTGAGCAGGTGTTTGGAGCCGGTTACCGTTCTGGCAGCGCCATGGAAAGCAATTTTCATCGTTATAGATTTAGGGCTTGAAGGTAGTTAAAAGCAATTCGCAATAAGAACATTTTGTATGAAGAATACATATATTTTTTGTAAGGCTGATTGAATTACTTAGCAACATGTTGCTACTTGTCCGTTACGACGGTTCGACATAGTAACAATTTTATAGCATTGGACCTCGCTGGTACTATTTCAAACAATACTATTTTATCGGTGTAATGATCGTTTGGATTTTGCTAAACTGGCATTAGCATGCAATCATGATAGGGTGTACCTATTCGGTATGTGAGATAGAAATTACAGTTTTAACGCTACACTTACAATCGAAAATTTACTTTGAAAAGCTGTGGGTTTAATGCTGCTTTTTTGCTTTAAATGACCAGGTAATAAAAAATTCTGCAACCAGTTCCCCTTCCTTATTCCTGCCCAAAGATTTTGCTTTGATCGTTCTGCCTTCGCCACTAGTGACCGCCTCCCTGATGGTATTATTGATAGCTTCCCCATCTTCGCAAGTAAAGGTAGTAAGGCCGGTTGCTTTTTTAAAATAGTTACCTTCTATGCCTGTTACTAACATTGATATAGATGGTGAGCTTTCATAAGTATGCATCATTGCCAATAATCCGGTACTCATTTCAGCGGCCATTGCAAGACAGGCAAAATAAGTAGACTTAAATGGATTTTGAGAAAACCATTTATATGGAACCGAAACCCTTGCTTTTTCTTCATCAATATATTTTACCCTCACCCCACTGAAAAATGCGCTTGGTAATTTGGTAAACAAAAAAATCCGGAATTTAACCGGATGGCGGATGAGTTGTATAAACCGGGCTTTATTGGAATTCATGATAAAGTTTTAGCAGTTAAAAATTGATTGCTGGTTCCGTAAATCTGCAGATCAGTTTTTATACAATTCCGGATCCAACGCATGCGGACTCCACATTTCTAAAAAGGACTGAACTTTATTTTTGTCGTAGCTTTTTTTCCCATCTTCGAGGTACTCACTGTTTTGCGTATGTATTCGTTCGCCTTTGCCATTTAAAATAAGGAAGGCCGGAAACCCAAAGCGTTGCGGATATCCATATTGCGCAAATATTTTTTTATTCTCATTTTCCTTACTCCAGTTTAGGTGATACCAAACAAAGGATTTTTCAATAATAGAATCAATTTTAAGGTCTGCCTTAGCAAACCTTGCAAACTCAATGCACCAGCCACACCAGTTACCACCCGCCTGTATTAACACATATTTATTTTCAGCGGCTGCTTTTTTTATTGCGGCTTCAATATCCACTGTGGCATTGGCTTTGGGATCGTATAATTTCTTTGTATCTTCCTGTGCATTCGCTGCAATTGAAAGAACAAAAAACATCATTACAAATATTAATTTCATCGATCTCTTTTACTTTTTTGAATGACACTTCCTATAATAACAGGAATGTTGTTAAATCAATTTGAATACCGGTTTTCAATAACATTTTAGTATGAAACCGAATCAGATACACACTTATCATAACGTGAAAAATGTTCAATAACGGTATGTAGTAAAAGTGAGTGACCCCGAGTTCCGTCGCTACACTCCTCGTTGGGACATGCTGCACAACGATGTCAAACAGAATTACAAAAGCTGGTCACAAAAAAAAGTGTAAATAAATAATAGTAAACACCATTATTTATTTACCTCCACTACACAAACTACTGCGTTCTTTTGATCATTTGCAGCTTTAAAATTAATGTTGCCGCTACTGCCTGTTGCAAAACTTACATTGGTAATATCACTACCCTTTAAAGCATCCTGCACCTTGCCACCAAAATCGGTTCGGCTACTTGCGCTGATTGTGGTATTGATGGCATACCAGTCGAGCGGCTTTTTAGTAACCACAACGGCGAACACATCCTTCTTACCAACATTATCAGGCACCATACTTTTACCTCTTGGAAAAAGGCGGTAACCGGTAATACCGCAATAAGGTGAAAACTGCGTTTTGGCAGGATCCGTTTTATCCGGATAAGGAAACAACGTATAGCTGGTGCCATCCGTCTCCTGCCCGAAAATATAAATGTAACATTCGGTGGCATTTTTTATCTCCATTTTAAAAGCAGTACCCGGCGCAACGGTGCTCACTGTTTCAAACACATTTCCACTTTTCAATTTTAATGGAATGTATTGCTTGCCCTCATTTTTTACCAGGCCAATATTACATTCAAAAGCAACATTCAAAGCAGCTCCACGTTTTGGCATTGGATCAATGCCATAAGCTTCTCTTACAAATTCTTTAAAATCTCCATAGCGCACCCAGCCTACGCCGTTATTGCCCCACTCAGATCCCCAGCTATTCATTATCTGGAAAGCCTGCCTGCGGTCATCATACCCAATCACACACATGGCATGACCACCAAAGCCCATCTGGCTGCGGTCTTCACTGCTGGGTGCCCAGGTATCCTTACCCATCATGCCCTGCATAAAAGTACCGCCCACCATCATTCCAATTACAACCGGGGCATCTTTTGCCAAATGCTCTTTTACGGCACGTACGTTGATACCTTCCACACTTTCGCCATCTGTTAACCGGGTAAATCCATGCATCTTGTTTTGTGCCGCTTTATCCCAAAGCGATGAAGTAGGTTGCCTGGTACATTCTTCATCCGTATAAGGAAAATCATTGTATGGCAGCACGCCTTTATTGGTCATAAATTCCATTGCTCGTTGTATATAAGAACCCTGGCAATCTTCAAGCCCTATCTGGTTGTAAACAAATGCCGGGCTGTATACGGTGCTGTTACCACTGGCACCTGTAGATGCGGCTTCCACAATGGTACGGGCGGCATATACACTGCTCCAGGCAACACAGCTACCCTGCTTTCCCTGGTTTTGCCGGTCTGGTGCAAAGCGTAATAAGGAAACACTTTCCGGTAATGGGTTTTTGGTATTGTCGGCTTCGAGGCCTTCGTACACACTGGCCTTTTTAAATTGCTCCGGGCTAAAACTATAACCGCTTTGAGAAAAAAGATTTTGCACCACATTGGATACAGTGCCTCCGCCACCACTATTTCTAAAAAAGAAAAAATAAGCCGCCCCGGCCAATACCAACAACAGGATCAATCCTCCCCCACCACCACGGCCACCCTTGCCACCTCTTCCGCCGCCAAACAGGCCAAGCAGCAAGGGTAAAAAATTTAATAAACCGCCTCCACCGCCACCGAAACCGCCGCCCCTTCCTCCACCCGAAGAATTACTATCATTGTAATCTGGCTGGTCCTGCGGATCATCCTGCATTCTTATTGGCATAGCAAAATATTTAACGTGATTAAATGGTGATTAAAATTAAGGAGATTTTATTTAGGATTGCCGTTGCCATTTTTGAAAGAAGTATTCTTAATTTTTAAATAGTGGGAAATGTCCTCTTCCAATAAAATAGTTTTTAGGCAGTCTTCATACATCTTAAAACTGCTAAGCCTGTATGGCTTGAATTTGAGTAGCCGTGGGTGAAACCCATGGGCAAGCAAATTTTTTTTCCTATTGCCAACCCGCCGCGGCGGGTTGAACATTTATACCGGTAATAGTGAATCGCCTACAACAAATATTTCTCATCAAATTCAATTCCATTTTCAATTAACAAACGTTTGAATTCATCATAAAATGTCTCCGATTTGTGATGTTCCTTTTGATTTTTAATATAGTTGATAATAATATCTCTTTCGTGTGTTGAATAGGTAAATGCACCGTAGCCTTCCTGCCAGCCATCAAACGCCGGAAACTTCCCGCTCTCTTTCATCCAGGCATTGCTGGCTACCTTTATATCTTTAATATAATCGCTCAGGCATACCGTTGGATGCAGATCGGAAAATATATGAATATGGTCTTCCATACCATTAATGCGGTACAATTTACCATGCTTATTTTTTATGATACCATGAATGTATTGGAACAATTCTCTTTCATGATCTGCGGCTATTGTTGGTTTACGATTTTTAGTGCCAAAAACAATTTGGTAATAAATCTGTTTGCAGGTGCCCATATTAAATTTCGTTTAATTGGTAATTTAGATTTTTTTGTTTGGTGCTAAGAAAAAAAGGAGGCTCTAAATAGTTGGCGTACTTGATTGATCCTGCATCTTGTATTCAACCCGCCGCCGCGGGTTGAAATTTACATCATTTTTAACCATGGGTTTCACCCACGGCTACTCATATTTAAGTCCTTCGGACTTATGCGATAGATTCGATTGAAATTTGTTTGATTTCACCCTTACCTGATCAATAAAAAATATATAGAACAATGTAAAGAAATCTAGAGCAAATCGCAATTGACAAAAGAATACTTATACTTAATTCATTAAAAAAAGAAAACAACAGATATACAATGCCTCGTTTTCCCATTAAGCAATAATTCAAAAATACTGACTTTCATTTTTCAGAACTGGCTTCCTCAATATATAACATCAGTCCTATTATGACTGTACTAATGCTTCTCTTTTTCCAAAATCTCAAACTGCTTTGAAACACTGATACCGCTTTCATCCACCAGGGTAATAATATGTTTTCCTACTGACGGATCCAATGCTAACTGGTGAAAGCTTTGTGTGGTTCCGACAAATGCATCATCAAGGCTCCAGAAAATTTTTGTACCTGTTATTCTATGTGCCGCTGTAAAAACAGTTTTCCCTTTTTCACCACTTAGTTCCAATGGTACGTAAATTTTCGCCCCTTCCTGCGGATAAATTAATTCAATCGGTTTGCCGGTTTCCTGGAAGATGCAGCCTGCTTTAAATGCCGGCAGCGGCTTGTAACCTGCGTTGCGCTGGCGGTAATAATATTCCATGGCGGGTGATAAAATAAACCAGCTTTTATGCTGCATGGCTGACGGACTTTCACATTGTTCCGTTACCCGGTAAGTGCCCGTTGCATCGAGGTTAATCATTTTATGGTAAGCACATAGGGGAGCCTTTTCACCATTGGGTGGCATAAATAAAGTATCTACATCCGGGCAATCAATATTTGCCCGGTAACCACTTTGCCTGCACACCGGCAGGTAAGTATAATTATAAACAGGCTTTTGAAAAAAAGGTACCGTTGGCAACAAACGAAAAATATCAAACAGGATGGGTGCTGCAGTATGCACTCCAATTAATCCCGGCCGCCCTTCGCCATCGGTATTGCCTACCCACACCGCCACTACATTTTTAGGCGTTATACCAATTGCCCAGCCATCCCTGAATCCAAAGCTGGTACCGGTTTTCCAGGCAATGGTTTGTGATGAAGAGAACTGTTGCCACAAGCCTTCCTCACCGGGACGCATTACTTCCTGCATGGACAGGAATGTGAACCATATAGCCGTAGCATCCAAAGAAATATTGTTTGCCGGCTTTTCCTCCTTCGTTGTTTGACGCAGACCAATTCCGGAAGTACCACCGATGTATCCTGGTGCATGAAAATCCGTTGGATCAAATTTGCCATGATTTTTTGACTGGTGATTTACGCTTCGTGCCATAGATGCATACACGCCTGCGAGGTCCCACATCGTTACTTCGCAACCACCGAGTATTAAACTTAACCCATAGGTATCTGCCGAACGATTGAGTGTATTAATACCACATTGCTGCAATGTCTCGTAAAACCGCTGGTACTTATATTGCTGCAATAATTTTACTGCCGGAATATTCAGGCTTCTTGATAAGGCTTTACCTGCGGGTACGGCGCCATCATAACCAAGGTCGAAGTTTTTGGGTGCGTAACTGCCTATCTGTGTAGGTATGTCGGGTATGATTGAATTGGGGAGGATCAAACCATCACTTAACATGGCTGCATACAAGATAGGTTTTAATGCACTGCCCGGACTGCGGCGTGCTACAATTACATCTACATCACTTTCCATCTCTTTATTGGTAGGCGCATAAATGTTACCCACATACGCCAATGTATTTCCAGTCTCTACATCCAGCACCAGCGCACAGGCGTTGTTGATACCATTTCCCTTTAATACAGACTGGTGTTGCTGAACGATTGCCGCTACATTTTTTTGAAGATTTCCATCTATTGTAGTGATGATTTTTGTTTCACCTTTAACTAATTGGTTTTGCTTTTTGAACCGTTGCAATAGATGCGGTGCATTTTGTGGTAAGGGCAATGGCGCACCAGGCAATGGTTCCAGCTTAGCCAATGTACAGGTGCTGACATCAATTTTTCCGGCTGCTACTAACTGATCTAATAATACATTTCTTTTCCTGAGCAACACCGTCCTGTTTTTGCCGGGATGAACCAGTGCGGGTGCATTGGGTAATACAGCCAATGCGGCCATTTCGCCCCAGCTCAATTTTGCCGGGCTTCGGCCAAAGTATCGCCATGCGGCGGCATCCAGTCCTACTACATTGCTACCGAATGGCGCATTGGCGGCATATAATGCCAACACCCCTTTTTTAGAATACCCGCATTGCAACCGTATGGCTAAAATACTTTCCGTGAGTTTGTTCCACAAGTTGCGTTTGTTATCTTTTTTTGAAAGCCTTATCACCTGCATATTGATGGTACTTCCACCCTGTACAACACCTATCCCTTTTATATTTTTGATGATAGCTCTGCAAATTGCGATGGGATCTACACCGGGGTGATAAAAAAAACGTCTATCCTCAAAGGTGGTAATGCAATCGATAAATTTTTGAGGTATTTTTTTGTTGGATGGAAACCGCCATTGTCCATCAGCCGCAATGGAAGCGCTTAACAAATTACCGTCCCTATCTTCTAAAACATAACTGGTGGGGGTGTTGAATAACTTATTGGGTAAGGATAAAATGAACCAGGTTAGCAGGGTGAGGAAGAAAAGCAGCCCCCATCCCCTGCCGATAAAAGATCGGGACCCTGTTCCGGGGCTTTTGGCTCTTTTCGAATGGAGGATTGTATTTATATTTTTGTAAGTAGGCACTTTTGAATAGTTTGATTTGTTATGCTGCTACTTTCTACCTGCAAAGTTTCGATATCCAACTTGTAAGTTGATGCCAACAAATTACCGTAATCAATAACTTTCCTGAATTGGGCAGCCAGTGTGTGCTAAATACAAAAGTCACAAATAATAATAGCGTATGGTATCTGCCGGAGGTTATGATTTAATTTAATTGTTCTTTCATCTGTTAGGCTAATAACTGATTATTGCCTGATTGCTGTAGCAATTATGATTTTATACTTTTTCCAGTTTAGCCGCATTAATATAATTACAAAGATGATTGTTTAATTACCGTCCATTATCGCCTTTACTTTCTTTTGCAATTGTTTTTTATCGGGCAGGTAAAGCTGGTACTTTGAGATGAAAATTTTATTTGAAATGCCGCCCATTGCATATTCAACCAGCACTTCATCTTTCTCCGCCGAAAGAATGATACCAATCGGGTCATTATCGCTTGCTACATTTTCTTCAATTTTGAAATAGTTAAGGTAGAGGTTCATCTGCCCGATGTCGCCATGATTTACCTTTCTTGTTTTAAGGTCGATGATTACAAAGCATTTCAAAATACGGTGATAAAAAACAAGGTCGATGGAATAATGCTTATTGCGAAGAGAGAGTTTGTATTGCCTGGCTACGAATGTGAAGCCCTTGCCAAGTTCCAATAAAAATTGCTGTAAGTTATCAATGATTTTTTGCTCAAGCCCCTTCTCAGACATTTTATAACTTAATGGAATTTTGAGAAAGTCCAGTACGTAAGGGTCTTTTGCTATCGTTGTTGAATCTGAAACGATGTATCCCTTTTTTGATAGTTGCAATACGCCTTTTTTGTCTTTACTTAATGCAAGCCGCTCAAACAACGACGCATCAATCTGGCGTTCAAGTTGCCTGTAACTCCATTTTTCGTGAATAGCTTGTTTTTCATAAAACTTTCTGGCGATATTATCTGAAACACCTATCAAAGCAATAATGTGTGTCCAGCTCAATTTGGCAGGCACTGCCTGCCATTTTTCATAGGCCAGGTAAAACCTTCGCATATCCAGCACATTGCGCCTGCCAAATCCCTTCCCATATTGCAGAGCCAGATCCTTTGAAAGCCTTACCAGTAGGTCACTTCCGTATTCAGCCCGCTCTTTCCCCTGCTGTTCAAATTCTACTATGTGCCTGCCAATTTCCCAATTAGCCTTTACCAATTCAGTGTTAATTGCTCTTACTGCATTTTGTCTGGCGCTTTCTATTGTGCGCCCAATGGCTGCCAGAAGAGTTTTGTAGTTTGATTTTACAGGCTTCATGTTGTTATTTATTTTTTTTCAGGCTATGGCTAAAGTATAACCTTTATATAAGAATTTTACCTTGCCATTGATTTATAAAAACAGTAAATTCTTGCAACCATATTTTATTTCTCAAAGTTGTTTTTTGTTGTTTGTACAAGATGGAAATGTTTTTTATGCTGAAAGGCTATTGTTAATAGCGGAATAAAATTAATATTGATTTAGGCAAATGAGGGCCTGTAATTTTTGCTGCACCGCCTGCCAAATTCAGGTTTATACAATAGATGTAAATCTGTTGAAATGCTTGTCTGTCAACACTTATACAAGATACTGTTTCTTTTCAACGTTAAGTAACTTGTATCAAGTGCCTGCCATTTTGCGTTTAATCCTGTGTTATTCTGCTACCTGCAACAAATACAGTATCGAATTTAACGGGTGTACTACATAGCTGCAAACTTGCAAGAGGGTGATTCGATGCAACCCAAACCGACTGGGTCAAGAATACAGGGATGACATACATTGCAACTTCT
>JBBQTL010000140.1:0-15364 GCA_038213285.1 Chitinophagales bacterium | reverse complement strand
CCAAACACTTAGAAGCTGTTTAAAAATGATTATTTTGATTACCATCATTAGTTTTTTATGGCATCGACATTGGCGACGCTCCGTTTAAGTTCAGTTTTTTATGGCATCATCGGCTTTCTGACTCAGTTACTCCAATTAAATTTAAACAGCTTCTTAGCGTTTCGATCCAAAAGCTATCGGATTTGAAATGTACCCGTTAATACCTCTACGTAATTTGGGCCGTGGTTGGTGTCCTCACCAACCACTTAGCGCCGCAATCCGAAAGCTATTAAGGATTTGAAAAGTACCCGCAAAAACCTCTACATAATTGATGATGAATCTGTTTGTGCTTTGTACCTTAACTCAAAACTAAATTTTCGAGCAATCTTTTAGATTTCATGAGCGCTGAACCAATAACCTGATGCATATCATAATATTTGTATTCTGCCAGCCTTCCCCCGAAAATCACTTCCGTTTCTAACGAGGAAAGTTGCTGATATTTATTAAACCGGCTGTTGTTTTCTTCGTCATTTACGGGATAATATTGCTCCATACCCGGTTTCCATTCTGATGGATATTCCTTTGTAATAATCGTAGTTGGCTGGGTGCCGAATTCGAAATGCTTATGCTCTATAATACGGGTATAAGGCACTTCTGCTGCTGTGTAATTTATTACGGCATTGCCCTGGAAATTCGGGATGTCCAGGTGTTCGTGTTCAAAGCGCAGGCTCCTGTATGCCAGCGCATCAAAGCGATAGTCAAAATATTCATCAATGGCACCTGTATAAACAATGGTATGGGCAAGCGATTTAAAATACTCCCGGTCGGCGAAGAAATCGGTATTCAACTTTACTTCGATGTCTTCGAGCATGCCATTAATAATATTGTTATAACCTCCAACCGGTATACCCTGGTATTTGTCATTAAAATAATTGTTATCAAAAGTAAATCTTACGGGTAATCGTTTAATAATGAAAGCTGGAAGATCCACTGCCTTTCTTCCCCATTGTTTTTCGGTATACCCTTTAATTAGTTTTTCGTAAATGTCGACGCCTACCAGTTTAAGGGCCTGTTCTTCCAGGTTGGCAGGCTCCTTAATATTCAGCGAGTTTATTTGCTTATTAATCATATCCTGTGCTTCCCCAGGTGTGGTAACTTTCCATAATTTATAGAAAGTATTCATATTAAATGGCAGATTGTACATTTCACCTTTATAATTTGCTACCGGTGAATTGGTGTACCGGTTAAACTCAGCAAAGCCGTTTACATAATCCCAGATAGGTTTGTCATTTGTATGAAAAATATGTGCCCCATACCAGTGTATATTAATTCCATGTTCATTTTTGCAGTAAATATTTCCGCCGGCATGATTGCGACGGTCTATTACGAGGCAACGCATGCCTTTTTGTTTGGCCTGGTGTGCAAAAGTGGCACCGAATAAACCTGCCCCAACAATTAAAAAATCATATTCTTTCATTGCTTATGTTTTGTACTGTGATAGTTTCTGGTTTAGATTGAATCGTTGAAAAGTAATGATTGATCGCTTCGTCAAGGGAGGGCATCAGGTTATACTTACTACTGCCCAAAGCTGAAAAGGCAGGGCTCTTTGCATCCGTTGGCATGTTATAACCAGCCACTAACATTTCATCGTTTAAAGCTGTATATCTGATTATTTTTTTAGCAAATCCGTACCAGGTTAGGCAATCTTTATTTGCGAGGTGCCAGATACCAGCGGCATCGTCAATCAATAAATCAAGACTTGCCTGTACGAGGTGTGGTACATACGTTGGAGATATCACTATATCATTCGGCACGGTAAAATCATTGCCGGCCTGCAATGTCCTAAGCAGTTGATGAACGAAGTTGTATTCATCCCATGGACTAAAGAATGCTGCTGTTCTTATCAATAATGCTCCAGGATTATTTTCAAAGGTTGACATCTCAGCCATTTGTTTACTTTGTCCATAAGTATTTAATGGATTAGAGAGATCTGTCTCAATGTAAGGGTGATGCTTATTGCCATCAAAAACAAGGTCAGATGAAAAAGACATCAGCTTGATGCCAGTTTGCCCACATATTTTTGCCAGCATATCGGCACCTAGGTAATTGGCTTTATAACAGGCATCTTTATTATTTTCTGCTTCATCTACTTTTACATACCCTGCTGCATTTATGATTGCCCATGGACGATAGCTGGCAATCATATCTTTTAAACAAGTCTCATCGCATATATCGGCTTTATCTCTTCCCAACAAAAAATGAGGAATGTTTCTTTCGGTGCATATTTTTGAGAATGCTTTTCCTAAAGTGCCTGTCTTGCCAATTATAATAACCGGTTGCTTCGGTTGAAATCGGGTAGCTTCTTTTTTGCTGCCGTTTTGTTTATAAAACCGGGAATTGAGCTGCCACCATCCGGGCAACGTTAGTAAGTTTTTATTGATATTTACCTGCTGATTGAAACTTTTAATTAACAACGCCAGGGCAGTTGGGCGGGCATAACCTGCACTGATATCAAATGCACCTGCTTCATATTCACAGGATTCATCAGTCAGCAGTTTGTTCCATCCAAAAGAACCAAATAATGCCCATGAGGTAACCGCAATCATTTCAACTCCTTCATTTTTCAACTTACAAGCAATGTCATATACATGATTGAACCACCTTAGTTGTTCTTCACGTGTACAATTCAGATGTGCTTCCGTTATGGCCACGGGAATCTTATACCGCTCCCATATTTCGTTTAGTAAATGCTCCAAACCATTTGGCTCAGCAACCTGCACCCTGATAGCTTCCACATCAGCATATTGATGCAGGCCATTTCCCCCTTCCGATGTTGCAGGGTAGTCATGAATATTTTCATCAAGAAACCTTTCAGAGGTGATGTAGTGATTAACGCCAATGATATCCGGCGGACAGGGATTGTCTATGAAGAACTGTAATTTTTCTTTTTTTATTCCTAAACGAATCGCATGATCCCACAAAGGATGCGCTTGAGTAAAATTGCCACAAAGTAAATCAAAGGTTAGCCAGCGCCGGTTGTTTTCAAAATTTGCCTGGTACGAAAGCAGGGGAGTACTATAAGTCTTTCCAAGGTCCTCTGTTTGAACAAATTTTGCTGCAGGATTAATTTTGCGAATTTGCTGCATAGCCAACACCGAAGCCTTTAATTCATTTAATAAGATATTCAGGAAGCTTACATCATTTTTTTTATGTGGATACCAAAAGCCATACAGACCCGAAAATCTTGCCGTAGTCAATGGCTCATTAACTGGGGTATAATATTTAATCCAGGGGAATTTGACAGCTACTTTATAAGCATATTCGGCAAACAGCTCAGGGAAATCGTCCTTCAACAGGTTAGTAAAAGTCGGGCCGCTGCCATGATGCAGCAGCCCTGCAATCGGCTCAATATTATTTGACCTTAATTCTTCTATCCTCGCTTCCGTCCATGACCAATCTATTTTTGTAGACTGAGAAGGCTGGTGTTTCTCCCACAAAATGGGAAAACGAATTTTTTTTATTCCCAGGTCCGGAACTGCATCTAAATAAGATGGATTATCATATATGCCTGCAAATGCAAGCTGATCCAGGTAACGACCCTCAAGCCGGTTAATGGTACATTCAATACCGCCCCAAATCTCCGGCAAATTGTTAGTCTGTTGATTAATCATGTAAAAGGTTTAGCTTATGCAACTGATTTCAATTTCCTTGTTTCAGTTCCTGCTGTATTTGCCAGCAGGGCTTCCTTTATTTTGTCCATCATCTGCCCGGCAGTATAATCCCAGGAAACATTTTTTAAAAATGAATCTACGGTTGCAAGCCAGCGCTTTACTTCTGCGGGCTTTTTTGATAGTTCCTTCTCTGCAGCAGAAATAAATGTGTCTGCATCATCGGCGATGTACACCAGGTTTTTTTCACCGTAGGGAGAAACAACATCTGTTATTGAAGTTGAAATAACCGGCTTTCCACCTGCCAGGTATTCCGGAGTTTTGGTGGGACTAATATATTTTGTTGATTCATTTTTTTCAAAGGGTATCGTTGCAATGTCCCAGCCGGAAAGATAAAATGGTAATTCATTGTAAGACTTACTGCCGAGGTAATGAATATTACTCAGTTTTGGAAGATCATCCGGATTAATTTTTACCACAGGCCCAATCAGTACCAGTTGCCAATCCGGTCTTTTTTGGGCAACTTCTTTTATCATTTGTATATTAAACCTTTCGTCAATAACACCATAAAAGCCGAATCGAAGCTGCGGTATTCCCTTTTGATCAGCGGGTTCAACGAGTTTTTTACGGGCCTGCGAAAAATGTGCCTTATCAATGCTGCTTGGAAACGGGAAGATATTGTGATGAGCGTTTTTTTTGGCTTCATATAAACTTTGACCGCCTGTAAATACCACTTGCGCTCTGCTGAATAACTCTGCTTCCATTATTTTAAGTTCTGCCGGGGCGAATTTGAAAGCAGATAGTTCATCCATGCAATCGTAAATTACCATTTTTGGTTTTAAATGACTACTGATCTTCAGGGCCATTGGCGTATAATACCAGGTTATATATTCAGTAATATTTTTATGCAGGAACAACAGATTCAGCAGATTCATTTGTCGGTTACGTATTGATAAGTTGTCTGGTAAAGATTCATTTAACAGTGGTGTTACTACCCACACATTTTCATCTGTTAACTTGATCCTGTAAGTATCGCCTGCAATATGAAACACTGGTTCCTCAATATAAAAAGTTCTGAATTGTTTCGCAAACCTGCTCATTAAATGCTGGGGACGCTGGTACACGAAATCCCACCTGAGGTGTGAAAAACAAATGAGATCAGTGCCGGTAACTATATTCATCTCTAATAAATGTTGATTGTTTACCATTCTTATAAATTTAAATTGTTAGAAATATTTGCAGGTTAAAACACTTGACTTAGGAAGCACTTCCTATACTGTGTATCTTATTTAATCAAAAAACTTCAGTATGCTTATCAGGCAGATTTACTGTCGCAATTTTTTTTGGATAAAAAATATATCAACATTTGTTACAACTTTTAGCACCCGGATTTAAATGCTATTTGATTCCCGAAAGCTGATGGCACTTGTCAACAGATGTTGCTATGTGCGAAAGTTTTTATAAAAAAAATATGCCAATCTTTTTATTGAGGAAGTAAGGGTTAAAGTGAGGAATAGATTATCGATAAATTTACATCTTGTGGAAAAAAATTCTCAAAAAACGATTGAAAATGGGGTATCCTGATTATTTTTAACAACATTTGAATAATAGTATTTTAATATTAGCGTTTATCATAAATCCAATAATTTATCCATCAATAAATAAAAATGAAGCCTGATAATTTTACTCTGCACCCTGCGGAAGATTTACAAATGTCACTGCGGTGGTCTGAAGAAAAAATAAACGCCTGGTATGGCGATAACCCCTGGCCTGTAGGATGTAATTACATACCTCAATACGCAATCAATCAGTTGGAAATGTGGCAGGATGAAAGTTTTGACGCTACAATCATTGACAGGGAGTTAAGCTGGGCCGGCAAGCTTGGATTTAATACAGTTAGGGTTTTTTTACATCACCTCTTATGGGAGCAAGATCATCAAGGCTTTTTAAGCCGTATGGAGGTTTTTTTAAGTATTGCAGACAAATACAACATCAAAACAATGTTTGTTTTATTTGATGCTGTTTGGGATCCTTTTCCAAAAGCAGGGAAACAGCCTGAACCTAAACATTATGTACATAACTCCGGATGGGTACAATGCCCTGGTTATGATGTACTAAATGATCCTAATAAATACGACGGATTGTATGATTATGTGTATGGCGTAGTAAATCATTTTAAGAATGACAGCAGGGTTTTGATCTGGGATCTTTTTAATGAACCTGACAACATGAACCTGGCGAGTTATAAAGATGATAATTATGCGCTGCACAAGGCAGAATTGTCAATGAACTTATTGAAAAAAGCCATCATGTGGGTACGGTCTGTAGATCCTATACAGCCAATCACCATGGCCCCCTGGCAGTTCGACTGGAGCGATTCTTCAAAACTAACGGCACTTGATAACTACATGTTCACCCATTCCGATATTATTTCTTTTCATTGTTATGAAGATAAGATAGGAATGGAAAGAAGAATTAGAGATCTCAAGAGATATAACAGACCGGTGTTATGCACAGAATATATGGCCCGGCCTTTCAACAGTACATTTCAAAAAATACTTCCGGTACTTAAAAAACATAATGTGGGCGCCTATAGCTGGGGATTTGTTGCAGGTAAATCGCAAACCCATTGTCCATGGGATTCCTGGCAGCAACCTTATACCGCAGAGCCACCTGTATGGTTTCATGATGTATTCAGACCGGATGGCGAACCCTATGATAAAAAGGAAGTTGCATACCTGATAAAATTTAATAAGCATAATATACAACAGACTACTACCGCTAAGACGGCGTAACACACCCTTTGCCATTTGTTGGGCATAAAAGCCTGGCGTGGCAAACATCATGTAGCCCACGTAACTGCTTTGCGTGACTGAATGAAATGGCAATAAAAAACATCATATAAAAAAGTTGGTAGGTATCCTATCAACTTTTTAGGTTTAAATAATGATTAACCAAACGTTTGAATATCAA
The DNA here is from genome assembly GCA_038213285.1 of Chitinophagales bacterium. Lineage (GTDB taxonomy): Bacteria > Bacteroidota > Bacteroidia > Chitinophagales > Chitinophagaceae > Ferruginibacter. The sequence continues at coordinate 8,744 of JBBQTL010000140.1, read as the reverse complement.
TTAAGCTTCATCCGTTAGTTATCGGATGTCGTTGCACCCGATAACGATTGGTTCTTTTACGGAATATCTTTCCTGGTATTTGCCCTAAGTATTTGTGTAAGCACAGTCCATTTTTTTGCCTGAAAACATGCAACAACCAGTCAGCAACCAGCTCTTAAAAGTTTTTGGGAGGAACGATTTTGAAACCCAGGTTGTTTTTTCCAAAGGTTTAATCACCCTTCTTTTTGAAGCACTGGTTTCATTCCCATATTTGAATTTATTTCATCATTGTTGTATTTCCAGCCGCTTCCATTTCTATTGTTATTGTATACTATTAACCGCCTCCCGGATACACAACTGAGTATTTATAAGTGGTGCAGCACCCAATGTTTGTTGTCCTTCTAATATCGTGTCTTTTTATTTTAGTAAAAATTTTGGCATGTTTATTAGAAACAAATACTACGAAGAAGAGGACCAAAAAGATCTCATTTCTTTTAAATTTACATGATTGTATTATCACATCAGAAAGGCTGGAAAATTATCACCCAGCGTTCGCATGGATTGCTGTCTGCAATGATAGCATATCAATATAATATTGATTTGCCTGTCGAAATTATGGTTCCGGCACTGCTTGCCATTGCAGAGCATGATGATGGCGTAACTGAAACGCTCGCCAATCAAAACCTTACGGATGCCGGTGCGCCGAGAAACTTTACAGTTGCAGATGACAATAGTAAAACGGACATAACCCAAATGCTCAGCGTGATGGAAATTGGAAGCTCCAAAAGCCAGTTGAATGGTTTGCTCACTTCTCTTCATATAAAATTTATATACGACAATGATAAACGAAAAACGGATAAAGGCCTGGATAATTTTTTAAGGGATCAGGAAAAATACAGAACAACTGTTTTAAAAAATTTAAATTTTGATAAAAAATTTGCTGATCGGTTGTACAGGTTTTTAGAATGGTGTGCCGCATTTTCGTTATTAATCTGTTTGGATAAAATACAACCCGAGGGAAGAAAAATGGAAATTTCTCAAAGCCCGGATGGAGATATGAACATGGTACATTACAAACCTAATAAAGATATTTGTGTAGAGCCGTGGCCCTTTAAAAGCAATACTTTCAATGTATTTTATGAATACAAAATTTTAGAGCAATTACAATTTAAATCAATAGAGAATTTTAACGAAGTTTACAGAGCTACGAAAGTACAACAAGAGGCATTTACCCTTTCCAGATAGGTATCCGGCGCAATGGTTCGGAAAGGTCCTTTATATTCACTACTCTGTTACTTGCATTTTTATTAGCTGCCAACAACTCGTTTAGCTTAATCTGCATTGTCGTAGTATCCTTGTTTTGTAATGCTGTATGATGAGTACCATTAAAAAAGTATTGATGTTCGTACTGGTATTTATGATCAATTGCCATTCTTCTGAATAATATAATATAGGGCCAGTAGCGCCCCATATTATAACAGATAAAAATGTCACTTCTACCACGATTGGGCTCCCTTTGGCTTTGGTAACTTTTGTAGCAACATTGCCGAACTATTTATCAAATCGGTTGGGTGTAATCTTATCCATAATTGAATTTGAAAGGGGAGTAGGAGACTAACTTCAAACTTTAGTTTCAAAATCATGCCATTGGTAACTTTAAATAACATGAATAACGTTACTGTTTATAAAAGCGGCTGCTATTACAATTGGGTGAATTGTTCTTTTTACGGTTAAAATTTTGCTGCTTGTCAATCTTCGAATTTGTGATACAATGTAGAAAAATTAATAACGCTTCATCATTTTTGAGTAAAAAAATCTACACATCAATTGAGTTTGTAAGCTTATAAAAAGCTAATTCCACTCGAATGCATCAGTTTCCATTAATTTTCCACTTTTTCTTCTATTGGCTCAAATTTGGTAAAAATATTCTTATACAATAAAATTATTTACTCATTCAAAATTTAGTAAAAATGAAAAGCGAAAAAAATGTGCCGCAAAAAACAAACAGCAAAATGCCTGCATCAAACACCGGAGTTGCTCCGGAAGGACTGCATAAATTTTTTGTTGATGGGCTGAAAGACATTTACTGGGCAGAGAAAGCCTTGACAAAAGCTATCCCTAAAATGATTAAAAACGCTACCTCACCAGAACTGGCTGATGCGTTGACCAATCATTTGGAAGAAACCAAAGGGCAGGTAACAAGACTGGAAGAAGTATTCAGCAGTGTAGAACAAAAGGCGGTAGCAAAGAAATGCGATGCCATGGAAGGATTGATTAAAGAGGCAGAAGGTATTATGGAAGAAACAGACAAAGGCAGCATGAGAGATGCAGGTATTATTGCAGCAGGCCAAAAAGTGGAACACTATGAAATTGCGACTTATGGCACACTTGCAGCCTATGCAGGATTGTTAGGTTTACAGCAGGCGCAAACATTGCTGCACGAGTCATTGGCTGAGGAAAAGGCAGCCGATGAAAAATTAACCGAGGTAACTGAACGTGCTGTGATGGCATCAATGGATAATGAAGCACAGGAAGCATAATGTATAATCCCATCATTATTTTACCCCATTGATTTAATCTATTTTATTTTATATCAATGGGGTTTTTAATAATAATAATGAAAGCCTGAAATTTTTTTTACTAAAATAGAATTTTATGAAAGCAGCTGTAATACACGGGCCGGGTTCAATAACCTGCGATAACGTGGATGATCCTATTATTCAAAATCCCGATGATATAGTTTTGAAGGTGACCGCTACGGCGATATGTGGGTCTGATCTGCACATTTACTCCGGTGGGATTCCCCAGTTGAGGCCGATGGTACTGGGCCATGAATTTATGGGTATAGTGGAAGAAACGGGTAAGGGAGTAACAAAATTAAAAAAGGGTGATCGGGTGGTTGTCCCCTTTCCAATTGCATGCGGGCATTGTTTTTTCTGCAATCATGATTCCCCTGGAAATTGTGAGCACAGTAACCCGGAGCATTACGGCCCCGAAGGTGGCGTGTTAACCGAGAAGGGGGGGGCATTGTTTGGTTATACAGACCTGTATGGGGGTTATGATGGTGGCCAGGCGCAATATGTAAGAGTGCCTTATGCTAATTACGGTCCACGCATCGTGCCTGATGGATTAACGGATGAACAAGTATTATTTCTGACCGATATTTTTCCAACCGGGTATACCGGTATCGACTGGGGCGAAATAAAAGGCGGTGAAACGGTGGCTATATTTGGAGCAGGGCCTGTAGGTATTATGGCAGCGAAAAGTGCCTGGTTAAGAGGGGCAGAAAGAGTTGTAATTATCGACACTTTGCAATATCGCCTGGACATGGCAAAACAGGCAGCCAATTGTGAAACTATTTTATGGGAGGATGGTCCTAAAGAAGTGGTAGAACAGATACGGGCCATTACAAATGGGAGGGGAGCGGACCTTTGTGTTGATGCAGTAGGTTTTGAACCTGATCGCAGTTTTTTAGACAGGGCAAAAGCAGTGGTAAATCTGGAGAAAGGATCTGCAAAAGTGCTGGAAGCTTGCATGAGTGCAGTTAGACGGGCAGGAACAGTTTCCGTCCTGGGAGTTTATCCCGGACCGTATGACAATTTTCCGATAGGGCAGTTTTTTGATAAAGCTATTATATTGAAAGGTTGCCAGGCACCCGCTCAAAAACACATTGATAAGTTATTCAACTACGTTATTGAAGGTAAAGTAAAACTGGATGACATCATTACACACCGCTTGCCATTATCACAAATCAGCCATGCATATTCCATCTTTAAAAAGAAAGAAGATAATTGCGTAAAAGTGGTGCTTGATCCATGGGGTTAAATAGTCTATAACTTTCTTGCTTTATAATTTTTAATATAGAAACAATGACATGGGTTGCCGCAAGTGTCTGCACTGCGAATTCTTTAATTACAAAATTGAAAGGTCTTAAAGTAAAAGAAAGCATTTAGTGTTTCGATAGGGATTCGTTTAATATTATTTATCGGTCTTGGCCTTGGGTCTTTTATTGTATTGTAAAAAATGACCTGGTTATTATCGTCTTAAAATCGTTCTATCAATCATTAACAGGCATCGCTGAAAACGATATTAATTATGAAGCAGCCTCTGAAGGAGAAGAGGAATAGTCTATATTGCCTCTTTTATGCTATAAATAGCCGGTGCAAATCGGCTATTTATATTTTACAAATCGTTCCCTTCCTGATCTTGCGCTGGGATTAGTGCTTACTGATTGCTGATTTTTTAAATCCAGAATTATCATCGAACAGCGTTAGATATTTAAAACTTGGATTTAAAGTCGTACTGAGACTCTACCCTAGATACAACCTGGAATTTTGAATTACTCCGAATTCGCTGTGTTTGGCAGCAGTAAGATTTTAGCCGAATATGGATACCTCACAACCTTTGGTATCATCAGCAAGGTGGAATTCAACTACAATGTAAGCAGGTATTCTTTCAGTGGACAATGTCTTGCTCAACCGAACAAGATGTCTTCCTAAAAAGACAATATGTATCCATATGGTAAACTCAGCTATCGACTGAAACATCAGCCTTACACTGCCTATGCAGCAAGCACCTTATAGCAGCAAAGTATTGTTCCCGTTTTTTGATGGCCTGATACCAGAGGGCAGGTTGCTATTGTCCGGGCGGGGTTTTCACCGCACACACTACAAAAAATAAAAGAGCCCCCCTGAAACCCCGACGTAGAAAAGAGGCTTAACCATATTGCAACCACACCTGGATTTATAAATTGGAAGCGGGAAAGTCTGAACGTTATAGTGTATTCAACGTCGGGGTTTCGCACTGGCACTATTATAATTTAAAGATCTTTTCGTGCGAAAACCCCGCCGGGACAGGGTAGGTCCTTCTGTATTTCAATCAACTCATTAACGGTTGTATGTGAATGTGGAAGTATTGAATAAAAATTAATAACTAATAGAAGTGTTTAAGCATCTGATACAGGAGGTATTTCCGCTTTAATTTTCATTACAAATGAATATTAGTTTTAATATCCAAAGGTTACATAGCATTATCGTTTTAGCATCTCCAGCACATCTTCCCTTCTCCTCCTGGAAACTTCTACTTTAGAAAGGTCCGTCATGGTTAGCATTCCATCAGTTAAATAGTTAGTAACATGCACCTTGTTTACCAGGTGAGATTTATGTACCCGTATAAATCCATAGTTTACCAGGATGGCTTCGTAATGTTTTAAGGTATGTGTGGTAAGTACCGAAGCCTGGGTTGCGAAAAAGAATTTGGTATAATTTCCTTCTCCTTCCAACCGAATGATATCTTCAGGCTTATGAAAGAACGTACCCGCTATTGCAGACAATGCAAGTTTAAAATCCCGTTTGTCGGTTACATTCAAATTGTACATGAAATTATTGTACAACGACGGGTTGCCAATACCGCTATGTTGTTTTTCAATAAAGCGGTTGAATGAATTTCGCAATTCATCGGCATCAATGGGTTTAAGCAAATAATCCAATGCACTAAAGCGGATAGCATCTATTGCGTATTCATCATGGGCAGTAGTGAATATAATACTGAAATTAACCTTTGGTACTTTTTTTAATAATTCAAATCCGCTCATCACCGGCATGTGTATATCAATGTATAATAGCCGGGGTTCAAAGCTCTTTAAAAGGTGCAGTCCTTCATATACGTCCGTAGTTGATTTAAGCGTGGTTATTTCAGGAATATAATGTTTAATCATCAGCGATAAAGTTTTTATTGCTGTAGATTCATCATCAATAATTAAAGCTTTGATTGTATTCATAATTTTTTATTACCAATAAATATTTTTATCGTCACCTGTGTTCCCTGCACCAAACCGTTCACATCTGTAATGTCTGAAATGGCGGCATCAAAAGGTTTGTCATATTGCTGCTGCAGCAATTTTAAACGCTGCTGTACCATCGACATACCTTTCGATTCGTTCTCAGGATTGCCTGCAACATTATTTTGTTTTAGTTTAGCGGCAGCAGCCCGGCCAATACCGTTATCCCTGATGGTTGCCAATAAAATATCCTCTGTGTAAAGGTCGAAATATATACTTAGGTTCCGCTCTTTGTACAGGGGCATTAAGCCGTGCCAGATTGCATTTTCTACAAAAGGTTGCAGCATCATGGGTGGAATTTTAATTTCATCAGGATCAATTTCATCAGTCAAATTGATTGCATAAGTAAAGCTGTTTCCAAAACGAAATTGTTCTAATTGCAGGTAACTGCTTAATATTTCAATTTCTTTTTCCAATGTAATAAACTGCAGGTTGCTGCAATGCAGTATCTCCCTTTGCAGTTTTGAAAACTTCGAAAGGTATTTGTTTGCTTCTACCACATTTCCCTGCAAAATATAATGCTGCACACTATTGAGCGCATTAAAAATAAAATGCGGGTTCATCTGCATACGCAGTGCGGTAAGTTGAGAGGTGGCAAAATCTTTACTAAGCCGCAGCAATTCCATTTCTTTTTCCATTGCCTGTTGCCCTGCTTTTATCACATCTATTTTGCCGGCGCAGAGCGAAGCAATAGTGGTCAATATTTCCAAATGCCGTTCGGTATAAAACTCTTTTTTGGAATGTTCGCTGTCTATTACACCCAGCACTTTTCCATTATTTACAATAGGAACGGCAATTTCTGAAAAACGTTTTGCATCATCCACAATATACCGTTCGTCGGCTGAAGTGTCTGGTATAATTTCAGCCTTGCCACTTGCCGCTACATTGCCTACAATGCCCTTACCCACCGCTATTTCAATCGGGTTAATAATTTTTTTACCATCGGTGGTTTTTGGCCCCCAGGCAGCTTTTTGAACCAACACGTTCCGTTGTTCATCTTTAAGATAGATTACACAATCCTCAAAATTTAATGTAGCAATACAGTTTTTAGTTACATCCCATAATATGTCATCAATGCTGCTGATGCTGTTCATATCGGTAGCAAAATGATTGATGATCTTTTCTATTTCTAATTGCTCCCGATACCTGGATGCTTTTAATTTTTGCAGCTCAGTTTTTACTGCCTCTCTTTTTTTTATAAACCGGATTCGCTGGCGGATAAGGAAAATGGTCAATATAATAATGGTGGCAAGCACTACAACAGAAAACCACCATGTTTTCCAGAAAGGTGGGATAATAACAAAAGCATACACAGCATCTGCCTTACTCCAAATGTTTTTACCATTCAGCGCTTTCACACGTAAAGTATATTCGCCGGGTGAAAGATTCTCAAAACTAATACTACGCAGGTTGTTGCTATTCTTCCAGTTGGTCTCTAATCCCTCCAGCTTGTAATAGTAGCGGATATTTGCCTGGTCTGCATAGTCAAGTGCCGTAAAATTAAAATTTAAAGAATTATCTGCATAGATAAATTCGTTTTTATCAGTGCGTTTAATAAAAGAATCCGGGGAGACAGATTGATTGTTTTTAATAGGCCTGATGCCTGTGATGTAAACCAGCGGTGCAACCGTTGATGGCGAAAGGAGACGAGGCTGAAATGAAGTAATGCCAAATACGGTAACGGCCCAGATGCTGCTATCTCTTGCCTGGTGTAAACGCATATAACTATAGCCCGGTTTTATAAAACCATCTGATTCGTCAAAATTTATCACCCTGCCTTTAAAATTTCCGGTTCTTCCGATAACGCTGATCCCTTTACTGCTTCCGGCCCAAATATTATTTTCCTTATCTGCCAGCAATGTTAAATAATGCAGGCTGTTAAGCCCGTCATCAGTTGTATATTGTTTTATAATTTCCAGTTTGTTTTTTGTATTGAACGCACATTGAAGTATTCCTTCACCTGATGTAGCGATCCACACTTTACCTTCTTTATCCTGTATTAAGAAATTTACATACAGTTGTTTGCCATTGAATGTATATTTTTCCAGGGAATCATTGTGCAGATAAACAACACCTTCTTCGCCCCCCAGCCAGATGCTTCCACCGGGGGCTTCTATTGCGGCGAAAAATTTTGCATACCGGGTTGTATTGGGCTCATAAAGAAATTTTTTAAATGAGATTGTTTTTTCTTTATCAACGTTGATCTCACTTATGCCCATGTCGCCGGTAACATATAATTTCCCATTATGCGTTTTTATAAAATGGTAAAGCGAATTATCATGTAAGCCGTTTTCAACGGTAAATCTTTCTGCTTTTCCATTCCTGGTTACCGCCAAACCCTGGTAACCACTCGCTGCCCATATCCAGCCTCTTTCATCTTCGTAGATGGCTTTTATCTCGGCGTCAGGAACCAGTTTGTCTTTAAGCAGGCTGAACATAGTTCCTCTTTTTTCAAAAAGCTTCCCCCTGTTGGCACCTATTAAAAACTTTCCATTTTCCAACTCTGTAACTGAATAGAAATCACTTGATGATTGTGGGGTATCAAAAGAATAGGAATTAAAAACAGAAGGCTTTAATTTAACCAATCCATCATGCGAAGCCATCCAAAGAAAATTGTTGTCTGCAAGTACAACTGTAGGATATACCACGTACTTATCTGACAACCTGATGAGGGCCGAAGCGGTACCGGTGTTGGGATGAAAATAAAAAGCGCCCCTTGTGCCAACATACCATACGCCGTTAAAATGTGATCCTTCACCAGGCTTATAAAACTCTTTAAAGCCGGTAGCGGTAACAACTCCATTTTCAAATTTGTTGATTTCTGTTGAAGCCGCATCAAAATACAGTTTCGATTTATTGACAGGAAAAATAGCATTGATCTTATCATGACTGTTTGCAATAGAATGTATTAATTCCAGTGTGTTAT
>JBBQTL010000139.1:0-15419 GCA_038213285.1 Chitinophagales bacterium | reverse complement strand
GGTACATGGCCAATGCTGCAGCCTGCCCTGCGGTGGTTGATTTGGCAAGGCCCGAAACAACCAGCCGGGTACCAAATATTGACATATTATTCATCGAAAAAGAATAGTCGCTGATTCCGGTCAACTGTTTTCCATCGCCATCAAAATTCAGGTCTGGTGAACCATCATTTTTAAATCGTGCAATGGCAACATCTATTAGATTGGTTTGGGCATTGTATTGATCGCCGCCCACATATAGTTCGTCTCCGCGGCTGGTGATTGCCCGTGGAATCGCCGGTGTTGACATGCCCCAATCAATGGTTTGCATCCCGTTCCCATTAAAACTGTTGTCAAACAATCCGTCAATAGTGTACCGGCCAACAGCAAATCCATAGTAGCCTGTGACAGGATGCCTGGTGTAGGAAGCTACCACTATTTTTTCACCCTGGCTGGCAACAACTGCCGGTCCATTGAAGAAAGCATTGCCGAGGGTGGTGGTTCCATCAGTGCCAAAGCCCGGATCGGGTGATCCATTGGCAAGGTATCGCTGCAAAGAAAAATAATTTCCATTGCCTGAAAAATCCGGAACAGTTGCAGCCGCCAATAATTTTTCGCCCTGGAATGCAACGGAATAATGATAATCGCCTTGGTTAAAAAACTGCAGGTCATCTATTAAATTGCCTAAGATAATGGAGGCGGTATTGGCACCATTCATATCAAAAACGTCTACATGGTAAAAGGCAAAGCCACCCACCAATGATACGCTGTAGCCCTGTACCGCCAGCCGGTTGCTGGTAATGGAAACTGATTGGGTAAACTCATAACTAAAATTGGTATAGGTTTTAATAAACAACCCGGTACCATTAAAAGATGGATCCAGTACGCCGCCATCAGTAAAACGGGCTACCAGCAGGTCATCATGAAAATCGCCATAAAAATCCCCCGGTGTACTTCCTGCCACCATTATTTTTCCATCATCCTGCAAGGCGGCATCAGCAAACTGCATGGCCAGGGGTTCTGAATAGCCCGTGGTACCAAAGCCGGTTTGGAGGGTTCCGTTACCTGAATATCTGGCGATGGTTATTGCCGGGTAACCGTATAGGTCGGTACTATAAATTACATATTGATAATTGCCGGGAGCTGGTATTACTTTTAATACCGCATAGCTAACATTCGGCACCAACTGGTATAAGCGGATACCATTTGTTCCAAAAGTGGGGTCGAGGCTTCCGACCTGTGCATGGCCGGCAAATAAAAAAGTGGTGGATACCAGGAAGAGTAGAAATTTTTTCATGTTAAGATGTTTTCAAGTGTAAAAAATCAGGTCTTCCAGAAAACACTCATGTAATTATAACTACATAATATTTACAATTAAGTGGAGGATATTTTGTAAAGGGTCTTTTAAAACTTTCTTTACGGGATAGGGTTATTACTATACGGATAATTTGCCTTAACTTCTCTAATAAAATACCGCATTATAGAAGAATGTTCAACAGTAGTTTGCGGGTATTATTGTTGTTCAGTTTACAGGAACAAATATCTGTTTTTAAATTTGCTTGTCAAAGAAAAAGGGTGAATTTAAATTCAATACCTATCGGATTTGCGATACATCCAAAAATTTAATTTACAATTCGCTGTACCGCCTGGCACAAAAATATCGGTTGCAGAATGAATAAATGATTCAATGTGTATTAGGGACGTGATAATTTGCGAACATTTTTTTAATGCATTTCTGAACAAACCGGCCCAAATATGGGCCGTGGTTCGTGAGGATTGCTTATCACGAAAGAGAGGAGTGGTTCGTGAGGTGAAACCACAACGGAGGTAGCCGGGCAACTGGTAGTATCCATAAAAATTGAAGGTGCCATTAATCCAGTTACCGCTGATTTTATTCATAGCGCCATTGAAAATGCCCGTAGCAAAAATGCAGCCTGCCTGCTCATTCATTTAAACACACCGGGCGGCTTATTGCAATCCACCAGGGAAATAGTAACGGAGTTGTTGGAGAGCCCGGTTCCCATCATTGTATATGTATCACCCGAGGGAGCACATGCGGGCTCGGCGGGAGTTTTTATTACAATGGCAGCGCATATTGCCGCCATGGCCGAAGCTACTAATATAGGTGCTGCTCATCCCGTAAACCTGCGGGGTGCAATGGATAGTGTAATGAGCGAGAAAGTAACCAATGATGCGGCCGCTTTTATCCGCAGCATTGCAACCAAAAGAAACCGTAACCTCGAATGGGCGGAAGATGCAGTTAGAAAAAGCATTTCAATTACGGCTTCGGAAGCTATCCTTAAAAAAGTCGTTGACCTGATAGCTTTCTCTGATAAAGACCTGCTGAACCAGGTAGATGGACGACAGGTGAAACTCAATGACGGAACAGTAACACTGCATACAAAAAATGCTGCAATTGAAACCTTTCAAATGAGCGCCCTCGATAAGCTATTCAATATTATCAGCGATCCTAATATCGCCTACCTCATGATGATGCTTGGCTTTTTTGGAATTTTATTTGAACTGTTTAATCCCGGCGCCATACTGCCTGGTATCATAGGAGTCATTTCTCTTGTAATGGCATTCTACGCAATGCGTACTTTACCCATTAATTATGCCGGTCTTGCATTGATCATTTTTGGTGTGTTGCTATTATTACTGGAGATAAAAATTGTGAGCCATGGTATGTTGGCCATTGGCGGTATCATATCGTTATTGCTTGGCTCAATGATGTTGATCAAGGCCAGCTCTCCATTAGAGTTGGCTGGCATTTCAAGATTACTCATTATAGTTACCACCATCGTTACCGCACTGTTCTTTTTGTTTGTAATTGGCGCCGGAATAAAAGCACAAAAACGGAAACCCGTAATTGGCCTGGAATCCATGAACGGCCTGCTGGCGGTTGCAAAGGACAACCTCGATCCGGAAGGCCGCGTAATGGTAAAGGGGGAAATCTGGAATGCGTCTTCTTTAAGCGGCTATATTGGCAAGGGAGCTTCTGTAAAAATACAGGACGTTAAAAAGTTGAAATTGTACGTAGATAAAGTAACCAATTAAAATTTTAATATCATGCCACAAATACCATTCGTTACCCTGGTCATTTTGTTTTTTATCATTAGTCTTTTGGCAAGTGCAATAAAGATTTTAAGGGAATATGAGCGGGGCGTTATTTTCAGGCTTGGCCGGTTAATAGGTGGAAACGGAGTGAAAGGGCCAGGATTAATTTTACTGATACCATTTATTGATAAAATGGTGAAAGTAAGTTTACGCACCGTGGTGCTGGATGTGCCACCACAGGATATTATTACCAGCGACAACGTTTCCATAAAAGTGAATGCGGTGGTTTATTTCCGGGTGTTGGAACCACAAAAGGCAGTAGTGCAGGTAGAAAATTTTTTACTGGCCACTTCACAAATTTCTCAAACCACCTTACGCAGCGTGCTGGGTCAGTCGGAGCTGGACGACCTGTTGTCACAAAGGGATATCATCAACCACAAGTTGCAGCAGATCATCGATTCGCAAACAGAACCCTGGGGCGTAAAAGTGAGTAATGTGGAAGTAAAACAGATTGATCTGCCGCGGGAAATGCAGCGTGCAATGGCCAAGCAGGCAGAGGCGGAAAGGGAACGCAGGGGCAAGGTGATTTCTGCAGAAGGTGAATTCCAGGCTTCTCAACGGTTGGCAGATGCCGCAAAAATACTGTCTGCTGAACCAAGCGCTTTAACATTGCGTTACCTGCAAACTTTGCGGGAGATTGCCACTGAAAATAATTCCACTACCATCTTCCCGGTACCAATTGATTTACTGAAACCATTCTTAAACAGCGGCGGAAAAAAGGTAAATATCAGCGATGTGCTGGGAGACTAATAGTTAATTAGCTAATTAGCCAATTTGATAATGTGATAATGTGACAATGATGTTGGGACACATTAAACTTTTTGAATTGTTTTATCGCTAATTCAAAAGATGCTGATTCACGTCCGGTATTTTTCTGCCCTTAGCGTCACCTTTGCTGGTGTTAAATACTTCTGCGTTATTGCCTGTATAAGGGGCATAAATAATTGTGTGGTAAAAGCCATTATCATTTTTGTAGTCTCTTTTATTTTTCATTCGTTCTGTATTTTTAACAGCAAACGATTGCAGCAATTATTTTTTAATCCCGCAAATGCTCTTTTCAAAAAGGCTTATTTTTACGACTGCATTTATTCAATACGTTTTGTCTGCCATGATTTGCCCGTTTTGTACATACCCAGGTTACTGTATAAAATCTTTAGCCTAAATAACCAATTATGATGACAGCAGAACACCAACGCTTAGCCGTTAATCAAAAAAAGCCAATTCCCCTGGAGCAGTGGGGCCCATACCTGAGTGAAAGGCAATGGGGCACAGTAAGAGAAGATTATGGGCACTTTGGTGACGCATGGGGATACCTGCCTTTTGATCAGTCGCATTACAGAACCTATCGCTGGGGCGAAGATGGTATTGCCGGTATTTCCGATTATTTTCAGAACATGTGTTTTTCAGTTGCCTTCTGGAATGGAAAGGATAAGATTTTGAAAGAGCGCTTATTTGGCCTGGGCAACCATGAAGGCAACCACGGCGAAGATGTAAAGGAATTGTATTATTACCAGGACAATATTCCAACGCATTACTACATGGAATATTTATACAAATATCCCCAAAATGAGTTTCCTTATGAAGACCTGAAAGCTAAAAACCGCAGCCGTTCCATGCAGGAAACGGAGTATGAAATTTTGGATACCGGGGTATTCGACGAGGATGAATATTTTGATATCAATATCACCTATGCGAAACAAAACTCCCAGGATATTTATATTAAGATTGATATTACCAACCGGAATGATAAAACAGCTCCGATAACAGTATTGCCTACCTTGTGGTTTTACAACCGTTGGGCATTTACCCCGGATGAACCAAAGCCATCTATCAGCTTTCTGAATAAAACATCCGTAAAAGTTACACACCGGAGGCTCGGCGATTACTATTTTTATTTTCAGACTCCGGCCGATAGTTTATTTACAGAAAATGAGACCAACATGAATAAAGTGAATGGATCAACCAATGAAACTCCATTTGTAAAAGATGCTTTTCATGATGCTATCATTGATGGGGCCATCCGTAAAAAATTGAGGAACAGGAAAGAAGGCACCAAGTTTTCACCGGTGTATGAAATGAAAATGAAGGGTGGTGAAACAAAAACCATTTATTGCCGCCTTACCAGCAGGGCGGATGATAAGTCCTTTAGCCAGGGCTTTGAAAAAGTATTTGCGGTTCGCAAACAGGAAGCGGATGATTTTTATAAATCCATTCTCCCGGTTAATATTTCAGCCGATCTTAAAAATATTCAACGTAAGGCGTTGGCCGGTATGTTGTGGAGTAAACAATATTATCATTACGATGTGGAGCGCTGGCTTAACACAAGTGATGGCATTACACCGGTAAATGATGGTAAGTTAAGCGGAAGGAATAATAATTGGACCCATTTAAAAAACCAGGATATCATTGCGATGCCTGATAAATGGGAGTACCCCTGGTATGCCGCGTGGGACCTGGCTTTTCATTGCATATCACTGGTAATGGTTGATCCCGAATACGCCAAGCACCAGTTGCTGTTGATAATGCGGGAATGGTATATGAAACCAGATGGTCAGTTACCAGCCTATGAATGGAACTTTAGTGATGTAAATCCCCCGGTGCAGGCGTGGGCGGCCATGGAAGTGTACCGGATAGAAAAGGAAACCAGCGGATCGGGCGATATTGTTTTCCTGAAAAAAGTGTTTCAGAAACTGTTAATCAATTTTACCTGGTGGATCAACCGCAAGGACCGCCACGGCAATAATATTTTTGAAGGAGGATTTCTTGGACTGGATAATATTGGTGTTTTTAACCGGAGCCACAGCCCGTCAGGAGAGATGCAGTTGGAGCAAGCGGATGGAACCAGTTGGATGGGGATGTACGCACTCAATATGATGGACATGGCGCTGGAGATAGCCAAACAGGATATTGCTTTCCAGGATTCGGCTACTAAGTTTTTTGAACATTTTGTATTGATTGCGGAGGCATTAAATAGTCATAGCCTGTGGAATGAGGAGGATAAATTTTATTATGACGTGCTGCGTATTGGTAGTGCAGCCCCAATGTCTTTACGCATACAAAGTATTGTTGGCCTCACCAGTTTATTTGCGGTAAGTATTATGGATAAGGAGGTATTCGACCGCCTGCCTGATTTTAAAAAGCGGATCGAATGGTTTGAAAATTATCGTGCTAAAAACAATCGGTTCTGGCCCAATGAAGAGCATGGCGACGCAGAGCAAATATTGATATCCCTGGTTAAAAAAGACCGTCTGATACATTTGCTCAATCGAATGCTCAATGAAGATGAGTTTTTATCCGGTGGTGGCATCAGGGCATTATCAAAATATCATGAAGCCAACCCTTATTCTGTAACGATTGATGGCAATAAGTACGAGATTCAATACGACCCGGGCGATTCAACCAGCAACCTTTTTGGTGGCAACAGTAACTGGCGGGGCCCGGTTTGGATACCGATCAATTACCTGATCATTCGTTCCATTCGTAAATACGGCGAATTTTATGGAGACAGCTTAAAAGTTGAATGCCCGGTAGGATCTGGCAACTATATGAACCTGGTGGAAGTATCCAAAGTATTAACCGAAAGGGTGGTTAGCCTGCTGGCGATCAATGATAAGGGAGAACGCAAATTAAACGGCGAGGAAAATTGGTTTTATAGCAAGCCCGGCAATGAAAAACTGGTATTGTTTTATGAATATTTTCATGGAGACACTGGCAGCGGACTAGGCGCTAGTCATCAAACCGGCTGGACCTCATTGGTTGCCGACCTGATTGGCGGCAATGAGGTAAAGAAAGAAGAGTTTAAAGAAGGTAGCGGGTATGAGATTTTTATTGATGAAGATTTGGATGATGAATAGGGTTTAATGGATAATTTTTTAATTGATAATGGATAATGAAATGCGGGAACACCGTTAGTAACCATGAGTACAAAAGATGCAAATTAAAAATTTATTCATTATCCATTATCCCGTTATCCATTATCAATTATCCATTAACCCATTAGCAATTATCCTCTCCGCTTCGCCCTTTCATACTGTACCGGCCATTGTACATCAACTCCTAATTCTTTTGCTGCATGTAAAGGGAAATAAGGATCACGCAATAACTGTCGGGCTAAAAAAATTAAGTCGGCTTGTTTACTAGTGAGTATTTGCTCTGCTTCCGATGCAGTGGTAATCAATCCAACTGCCCCGGTAAGCATGCCTGTTTCTCTTTTTATTTTTTCCGCAAATGGCACCTGGTATAATGGAGCAACCGGTATTTTTTGTGCTGGTGAATTGCCGCCGGAAGAAGAATCAATGAGATCGGCGCCGCTATTCTTTAACCGCATGGAAAGTGTTACAGCGTCTTCATCTGTAAAGCCGCCGGGTACCCAATCGGTAGCAGATATACGAACAAATAAAGGAAGTTCTTCTCCTATTACTTTCCGGACGGCTTTGGTAATTTCAATTAATAGCCTGGCCCTGTTTTCAAACGGTCCGCCATATTCATCTGTACGATGATTGCTCAATGGCGATAAAAACTCATTCAGCAGGTATCCATGTGCAGCGTGTATTTCAATTACTTTAAAACCAGCACGGATAGCTCTTTCAGCGGCACTTGTAAAATCTGTGATGAACTGCCGGATGTCTGCTGTATCCATTTCTTTTGGCGTCGGTTCACCATCGGTAAAAGCTACTGCAGATGGTGCCAGTGTTTGCCAGGCCCCTTCATCAGGAAGTAGTGATTTTCCTCCAACCCATGGCCGGTGATGGCTTGCTTTTCTGCCGGCATGTGCCAGTTGAATACCGGGTACAGAGCCCTGCATTTCAATAAATTTGTTGATTCGCTGGAGAAAAGGAATATGTTCATCCTTCCAGATGCCAAGGTCATTTAGTGTTATTCTTCCTTCCGGTGATACGGCGGCCGCTTCGGTTAGTACCAATCCTGCTCCACCCACTGCCCTGCTACCCAGGTGTACCAGGTGCCAGTCGTTCGCAAAACCATCAGTGCTTGAGTATTCGCACATTGGAGATACAACGATCCTGTTTTTTAAATGGATATTCCTGATAGTGAGCGATTCAAAAACTAATGCCATGCTTTAAAGTTTATGAGTGCAAAGGGAAGAAATTTTAAGTAGAAAAATTGGCTTTCGTTTTATTTTCAAATTAATATTCGTTGTTTTCCAGTCCCGGCATTCGTACTTATTATTGAAACGTAAAATCCGGACGCCTTTTTTTGTAAATTATTTGTTGCATTCATACTTTCAATTTGGCATTTTGTGTGATGAATATATTTCCCCTGTTTTTTACCTCTTGCCGGCAAAGACTCAAACCTTATTTCATCATAATTATTTAACCTGTTTGATGCGTTTTAATTAGCAGGGCGAATTGTACCTTTAGCCAAATCTAAATGGAAAATGAAAAAGCACTTATTGGTATTCTGCCTGGTTGGACTATATGTTGTAAATGCCTGGTCGCAAAAGACCGTTACACTTCCCAATGGATGGCAACTTTCTCCTGCCGGCAAAAGTTTCCCGCTTGGCGATCTGCCGCTGAATATTGCTGTTAGTGCATCCAAAAAATTACTGGCGGTTACCAATAACGGGCAAAGTACACAAAGCCTGCAACTGGTAGATGTAGCGTCCGAAAAAATTACAGATGACATCATTATCGAAAAGAGCTGGGTGGGACTTCAATTCAGTAAAGATGAAAAATATTTATATGCTGCGGGTGGAAATGATAACCGGGTATTAAAATATTCGGTCAATAATAAAAAATTGCATCTCGTAGATAGTTTCATACTTGGCGATAAATGGCCCAATAAAATTTCACCTGCAGGCATAGCAATTGATGATGAAAAGCAAATATTGTATGTTGTTACAAAAGATAATAATTCATTGTACGTTTTCGATATCGGCACTAAAAAAATTAAAGGTATTTACCCATTGAAAGGAGAGGCGTATACCTGCATTTTATCACCGGATAGAAACACGCTGTACATCAGTTGCTGGGGCTGCGACCAGGTGGTATTGTTTGATACAAAACAACAGGTAATTACAGGCGATATTTCCGTAGGTGATAATCCGAACGAATTGTGCCTCGATAAAAAAGGAGCTTACCTGTACGTTGCCAACGCAAATGATAATTCCGTTTCTGTAATTGATACCAAACAAAAAAAAGTGGTGGAAACGCTGGTTGCTTCATTATACCCGGATTCGCCCCCGGGCAGCGCCAGCAACGGGGTAGCATTGAGTGAGGATGAAAAAACATTGTACATCGCCAATGCCGATAATAATTGCCTGGCGGTATTTGATATAAGCAAACCTGGGTTTAGCAAATCAAAGGGATTTATTCCCGTAGGCTGGTATCCTACCTGTGTAAAAGTGATTGGCAAAAAAATATGGGTTACCAACGGAAAGGGTTTTAGTTCCTTTGCCAATCCCGATGGGCCCAACCCGGTGGGAAGGCAAGAGCAGGTAAATTACCAGGCAGGCGATAAACAAACGCCAAAACCGGTACAATATATTGGGGGATTATTTGAGGGAACCATGAGCATCATTCCCGAACCAACAGAAAAAAAATTAAGTGGTTACTCCCAACAGGTATATCAAAATACACCTTATAGTAAAAAGAAAGAATTGATGGCAAATGGTGAAGCGGGTAATCCGGTCCCTCAACAAATTGGTGCGCCTTCACCCATCAAGCATGTGTTTTACATAGTAAAAGAAAACCGCACCTACGACCAGGTATTGGGCGATGTGAGCGAAGGCAATGGCGATACCAGTCTTGTGTTGTTTGGTAAAAAGGTTACGCCTAACCAGCACCAGTTGGTAAAGGATTTTGTACTACTGGATAACTTTTATGTAGATGGAGAAGTAAGTGCAGACGGACACAATTGGAGCCTGGGTGCTTATGCAAACGATTATTTGGAAAAGACCTGGGTAACCAGTTATGGAGGACGCGGTGGAGATTATGATGCAGAAGGTAACCGGGCGATTGCCAATAATAAAGGCGGCTTTATCTGGGATCATTGCAAAAAAGCCGGCGTAAGTTACCGTACTTATGGTGAGTTTGCGGATGATTATAAACCCAATATCCCGGTACTCGAAAATCATTTTTGCACCTTTTTTACCAGTTGGGATCAAACGGTACGGGATACCACCAGGGTGGGCCAATGGAAGAGAGATTTTGACTCGCTGGTAGCCATCAACGCCTTGCCCAGGCTGAGTACCTTACGGTTGATAAACGACCATACGGAAGGTATGAGCATCGGAAGACCAACACCATTCGCACACGTGGCCGATAATGACCTGGCAGTAGGTATGTTCATCGAATATCTCAGCAAGAGCCCGGTATGGAAAGAGAGTGTGGTTTTTATCATCGAAGACGATGCGCAAAACGGCCCCGACCATGTGGATGCTCACAGAAGTCCTGCATACGTTGTGGGCCCCTATGTAAAAAGAAATTTTGTTGACCATACCCCTTACACCACATCCGGTATATTAAGAACGATGGAACTTATTTTAGGCATACCACCCATGAGCCAGTATGATGCTGCAGCCACTCCTTTATGGCGTTGCTTTACGGCCACTCCAAACTTTAGCGGGTATAATGCAATCCCTTCTAATATTAACCTGGCGGATAAAAATACAGTGATCAATAAGCTGTCAGAAAGATCTGCACAATTCGATTTTTCAAAAGAAGACCGTGCACCTGATAATGAGTTTAGTGAAGTGATCTGGAAAGGGGTAAAGGGATTGCATTCAAAAATGCCTGCACCAAAAAGAGCTGCCTTTATTAAACTAAACGAAGAAAAAGACGAGGATGATTAGAATGGGGAATCAACTTTTTTGGATCCAAAGCATTATACAGGCATGCAACATTTTTCTATCGGCGAAATTAAAAACTGGGATCGTTTTTACCGGGCCAATTTTATCAATAGCCTGCAGGGTTTTAAACCCGTGAGCCTGGTCGGTACGGTGAATGAACAAGGCATTCCCAACCTCGCCATTTTTAGCAATATCGTACATATTGGTGCCGATCCTTCATTAATCGGTTTTATAAACCGGCCCACGGAAGCCGCTCCGCATACCATCAGCAATATTCAATCAGGGGGTGCATATACCATCAATCATATTCAACCTTCATTTGTAAAGGCCGCACATCAAACCAGTGCCAAATATGCAGGGGGACAAAACGAGTTTGAGGAAGTGGGGCTTACCGCAGTTTTTAAAGGGAATTGCAAAGCACCATTTGTAGCAGAAAGTGCAGTTCAGTATGCGTTGCAGTTAATGGAAATTGTTCCCATTTCGTTTAACAAAACCTTCCTCGTAATAGGCACCATAACAGATGTTTTTTTAAACGACGGACTTGTAAACCCGGATGGTTTTATTGCTTTGGAAAAGGCCAATACCGTTTCCTCATTGGGCATTGATGCCTATTATACTGTAACTTCCATTGCCAGGTTTGAATATGCAAAACCGGGGAAAGAGGTAAAGCGGATTTCAAGTTAATTAGTGGTTGATTTGCGCCTTTTGATTTATTTATTTGCACCGAATTTTCTGCAATGCTGTTTCTGGTTGCATTTTATCAGTATGGTGTAAATGGGACTTTCATTTATTTTACTGTATTATTTTAAAGAATCAGGCATTTTACACTACAGTTTATACTTTTTACTGTACTTAGGAAGAAGCAATTCGATATATGTTTTACAGTATGTATGGCTATATTCATGTATTTTACAGTACGATTTAATTATTTTACCGTAAAATAATTTGTATGGTAGCAAAACCGGCAGGAAGTCAATGGCTCAAAGAGCACTATAAATTATCGGGATATTCATTAACTCACATTTCATTTATCGGTAACAATGCGTCAATCGAATTAACTTCAAGAGGAAATGTAGAGCAGGTGTATGGATTGAAGTATGCTCCTGCGACCGATATTCCGTTATCGCACCTGGAATTTGCCCTTAAATATGATGATCTAAGCCTTGATTTTTTAAGGTCAGTTTTTGAAAAGCTTCTTGCTGAAGAAATCAGCGCTTTGATTCAAAAGTTACCCGCTGGAAAGTATGTACGAAAAATCGGCTTCCTTTATGAATTTCTTACAGGTAAAAATGTTGAACTTGAAAATGTTGTTACAGCGAATTACATCGACTTGCTTGAAAAGGAAAAATATGTTACCGGTTCAGTGATAAAAAATGCCAAATGGAAGATCAATAACAATTTATTAGGAGACCAAAAATATTCTCCAATAGTAAGAAGAACCAATGTGCTGGATTCACTGCTTGAAAATGGATGTTCAGGAGAAAATAGCCAGACTAAAAAATACCTACCCTCCCGATATATTCAGAAGAGCAACCAATTATCTATACAATAAAGAAACACGATCTTCATACGAGATAGAAAAGGAAAAGCCATCACCTGGCAGGATGGAAAAATTCATGAACCTGCTTGTAAAGGCTGGGTCGGAAGCCACGGAAAAAATACTGGAAAAACAGCGCCTGGTTCAATTGCAAAATGCCATTGTTGATCCCAGGTTTGCCGACACAGGACTCAGGGATTTCCAAAATTTTGTTGGCGAATGTTTACCCGGTTATCATGAATTGATTCATTATATCTGTCCCCCACCAGGCATGCTGTTGTCATTGATGGATGGATTAAAAGAAACTGCAACAAAGACCCATGACGTAAATCCAGGGATAAGGGCAGCTTTGATTGCTTTTGGTTTTGTATTCATACATCCGTTTGAGGATGGCAACGGAAGGCTTCACCGTTTTTTAATACATGATATGCTGGTACATGGCGGCGTAGTTCCGCATGGAGTGATAATACCGGTATCAGCACGTATACTCAATAATATAAACGACTACGATACCATACTTGAAAAATATTCGAAACCATTGATGCGAAGGATTCAGTATAATAAAATGGAAAATGGGGAGATAACCACCACCAATCCTTCTGAAGTAGAAGGATATTACAGGTATCCTGATCTTACAGAACATTGCATTTATCTAATCCAAACCATTCATGCAACCCTTGATGAAGATATGCCAGGTGAATTACTTTTTCTTCAGCGATATGATGAAGCAAAGAAGGAAATGCAACAGGTTGTTGATATGCCGGATAAAGACATTAACCTGATGATCCTTTTCCTGCATCAGAATAAAGGGATTTTCCCAAAACGAAGAAGAGAACAATTTGCCAGGCTAACGGACAAAGAAATTTTGCAAATGCAACAGGCATTTAGGGAAGTGTATGAATTAAGGGATGCATAAAAACCACCGCTACATTATGATATACCCTTTCACCTTAAATGAAATTTCCAATTTAAAATAAAGTAACAATCTAACTTTCGCCGTGACTAAAACTTAGTTTTAAACCAACTCCACCAATAACTTTTCTTCCAACACTTTTCTCCTGGGGATTTCATTATCGGTAAACCATTTAATCAGCCGGATATAACCATCGGCTAATTCAATACCGGTAATATCTCCATCATTAAAACAACAGCAACCTGTATTGAAATAAGTAGGCTTTAGGTTAGTATTGCTATCTTCTATCTGGATGGTATTTGCTGCTACCTGCGTATATTTTCCAGAGGCGAATACGGGTTTGTGCGTATGGCCGGTAATAAGTAATAATTTCTTTTTACGACTGCTCCATTCATACATCAGCCGGTTATGTTTATTTCTCAACGAAAAATCATTGGCGGGTGTATTAATATTCAATTGCAAAAGGCGCTGGATGGGTGCCCAGATATGTGCAATTACCCAGGTACTGAAAGCATTGTTATCACTCATTTGATCGCCCTGGTGGCCATGCGTTAAAAAAATATCTAATGATGGGTGGTCACCACCGGCAGTTCTCAACACGATTCCTTCATAGACTGCAAGGGGAAGCGGGAAAATATCTTTTAGAAACAGCATCACATCAAGGCTGTTTTTCCACTGCAGATCATGGTTACCAAAAGTGCGATAATACCTGTTTTCTGCCTGGAAATTCGCCTCAGCATTAAATGCTTCCGGATAGGCTGCCGTTACTTTATCTGCTTTGTTTTTCCATAGTTCTTCCGCATCTCCGAGGTTGATAAAATGATACCCCAGCCCGTGATAATGTTGAAGGGCTGCAATGTAATTCAGTTCATTGCTATGGAAATCATCATCCATATTTTTGGTGCCTTTGTGCTGGTCACTGAATATGATGAAACGATCTGTAACAGGATTGATTGGCAAAACAATTCCCCTGCCCGTTTTCTTTGTAATAATGTTTTTATAAAGCTTTGAAAGGGATTTAAAAACGGCT
This sequence comes from Chitinophagales bacterium, assembly GCA_038213285.1. Lineage (GTDB taxonomy): Bacteria > Bacteroidota > Bacteroidia > Chitinophagales > Chitinophagaceae > Ferruginibacter. The sequence goes on along the minus strand of JBBQTL010000139.1, from coordinate 1,039 downwards.
TCCTGCTTTGGCGCCGCACTAAACTTTTCGGCCAGCCATGTGAAGAACGGCCGCAATATTTTTTGAATTAGCTTACGCATGGACCTAAGATAAAGATTTAAAGGTGCTTTTAAAAATTAGCCGATTATATTTTAATTGCCACTATTGCACGAATAAACACGAATGATGACCACCCTTTTTAAAAACAAAAAATGGCGAATATCAGTGCATCCCGGTGCGTTTCTTTCATAAGGCGAAGTAGCAACCTATGTGCCGCCTTTGGGGGGCAGTGGACCAAAGTATTTCCCGATTACCGGGAATTGCTGAAATTCCTTTCGCTCTATGATGGATACAAACCATAGGAATGCCAGCAATAAACCAATGGCTGTTGCAATAGAAAAGTAAATATTGCCGTACAGCATAACCAACCCTTTGTGCAGAAAAAATATCAGCGTGGTTAATACCAGGTAAGATATCAGTTTTTTTTTAGCGTAGGGAATGCGGTAATATTTTTGGCCCAATAAATAGGAGGTAACCATCATAAATGCATAGCAACTAAAAGTAGCCCAGGCACTGCCGGTATATCCAAAACGGGGAATCCACCAGATATTCAGTACAACGGTTACGATGGCTCCTGCAATGGTGATGGCAGCGCCGAATAAGTTGCGGTTGGTTAGTTTATACCAGATGGAAAGGTTGTAATAAATTCCCAGGAAAACACTGCCCATGGCCAGGATGGGAACAATATGAATGCCCTCTCCATATTCTGCAAATTTGATGGTAAGTATTTCCTTGAACACATCCAAAAACAACCCGATTACCAAAAACATACAACAGCAGGCGATCACAAAAAATTTCATTACCCGGGCATAGGTTTTCTTTGCATTTTCTTCTTTGGATTGGTTAAAGAAAAATGGCTCGGCCGCCATGCGGAACATCTGTATAAAAATGGTAATTAAAACAGCCAGCCGGTAATTGGCTGCGAAGATGCCGAGTTGCCTTTTGGCTTCTGCCGGTGGCAGTGTTACCACGTGCTGGTAAACGAGCCTGCTGATCATTT
>JBBQTL010000138.1:0-15466 GCA_038213285.1 Chitinophagales bacterium | reverse complement strand
CGATGAAATTGATATGTTTATTTTCTTTTAATAAGGGATAGGCTGCCTGTGCCAGCAAATTCCCTTTACCCTCTTCTTCGCCCAGGTTGATAAGGCCCACTTTTGGGTTTTTAAATCCCAGTATGTGTTCGGAATATAATGAGCCGAGGGTGGCAAATTGGGCTAAATTTTCGGGCTTGCAATCTGCATTAATGCCTGCGTCGAGCAACAGGCCAAGTGTGCCGTTTTCTCTTGGAATATATGCGCCAATTGTGGGGCGGCTTACGCCTTCAATTGCCTTGATGCTGAACAATGCACCCACCATCATGGCACCCGTATTGCCTGCACTGATAAATGCATCTGTATTTCCAGTAGATAATAAATGAAAGCCGATTGCTATTGAAGATTGTTTTTTATCACGAAGTGCCTTTGTAGGATGTTCATGCATTTCGATTATCTGCGAGGCGTGTACGATATTTATATTATCAGGGGCAATAGCATGCTCCGGCAGTAATGTTTTCAATTCGGCTTCGTCGCCAATAAGAGTGAGTGTTACATCTTTACCTGCTTCGGCCAAAAATAGAGAAATACCTTTTACTGCTTCCAGCGGTGCAAAATCACCACCCATCATATCAAGGGCAATATTCATGGTACATTCATTAAATAAAAAATTCTAAGTTCTACATTCGATGACCGAATGTAGAACTTAGAATTCAGCATTTGAAAAATATTATGCTTTGAGAGGCGCTTTCTCAGCAACCACCTGTCCTTTGTAGTATAATTTGCCTTCACTTACATGTGCACGGTGACGTACATGTGTTTCTCCGGTAGTTTTATCCACTGTTAACGTAGTTTCGCTTGCTTTGTAATGCGTCCTTCTCTTTGCGCTGCGCTGTTGCGAGTGGCGTCGTTTCGGATTTGGCATATCTTTAAATTTTAATTGTTATTTTAATAAATTGATTCTATTTACTGATATTTAATTCTTGCTTTATCCCTCTTTAGGGGATGGAGGTTTAAACTTGTCCAGGTCTTTCCAGAGTGCATTGGCATTTTTTGCGTCTTCACGTACCTTCATTTCATTTAATTTTGTCAATACTTCTTTATTACATTGGGGCCCTCCCAATTCTTCTTCTTTACACATCTTCTGTAAAGGAACACTTAAACTTACAAATTCAAATATCCAATCATTCAGCTTCAGGTGACTCTCCGTTTTGGAGATGTAAAACACATCGGGATCATCCTCCTGCTGGTTCATTTCCTCCGGGTTATCTACCATTTTTACCAACATGTTAAATTCGTCCCACAAATCCATGGTAAGAGTATTACCGCAACGATCACATTCCACATCCGATTTTCCGCCCACCTCAAATTTAAGGAGCATAAAACCGCTTTTTTTATCCAATTGCAGTTTAACGATTGCCGTGCAATTTGTAAAATCCCTTGATTCAACTTCAGCAAAGAACTTATCATCTACTTCAAAAGTAAATTCATGTATTCCGGGCTTTAAACCCACGAACGCTATTTCAAATTCCCTTCTTTTTCCCATTACCTCCGGTTTAAAGGACGGCGAAGGTAGCGTTTTTACGTTTAAATTTCATAAAAGTTATAGAATATTTGCATGGTAATACGTGAACCTGAGCATTTTCGTTATTTTTAACACCTATGAAACGAAATAAGTACTGGATTGTAATCGGTATCCAGGTAATATTTATATTGGTCATTCGTTGGTTTTCATCTAATGCTTTACGGGTAGAATCTTATTATTCTACCGGTATATACGTTTATCTCTCAGTTTTTCTAAGGTACCTGTTGGGCTGGCTTCCATTTAGCATTGGGGATGCATTATATGGGGCTATTGTTATCTGGTTTTTGTATAGGCTGATAAAAATTTCAAAAGTAATAATCAATAAGGAAGTCTCCAGACCCCGTTTAATAGAATCAATACAGCGGTTTGTGGTGACGGTACTTTTAATTTACATCCTCTTTAATTCGCTTTGGGGCATCAACTATAACCGAGTAGGCATTGCCAGCCAGTTAGGGTTATCAATGGACAAATATTCGGTGAACGATTTGAAAATTTTGAACACTGTACTACTTCAAAAAGTAAATGAAAGCAATAATTTGCTGCTTCAAAAGCATGTTCCGGAAATGACCAGTAAAGAAATATTTAACAAGGCGATGCTTGCATACAGGGAGGTAAATAAGCAATACCCTTTTTTAAATTATCATCCGGCATCTATAAAAACATCTTTATGGGGATGGATGGGAAACTATATTGGTTTCCTTGGGTATTACAATCCATTTACCGGGGAAGGGCAGGTAAATACTACGGTACCCAAATATTCGCAACCTTACACTAACTGTCATGAAATAGCCCACCAGCTTGGATACGCAAAAGAAAATGAAGCTAATTTTGTAGGCTACCTGGCCGCCGCAGCATCGAAAGACGAGACTTTTCATTATTCCGTTTACCTGGACCTGTTTTTGTATGCCAACCGAAATTTGTTTCTTACCGATTCAACGGAGGCAAAAGCTTTTACCAAAGAGCTGCATCCGGCTGTAAAAAAAAATCTCAGGGAATGGCGGCAATTTAATGAAAGCCATAAAAATCGGGTAGAGCCAGTCATCCGGTGGATGTATGGTAAATACCTGGAAAGCAATCAGCAGCCTTCCGGTGTATTGAGTTATAATGAAGTAAACAGTTTCCTGATTGCTTATTATAAAAAGTATGGCAAATTATAAGCACTGTTTGGCTTAACTATTGGCACGATTTTTTTAGAATCGCAGTATGAAATTATTTATATCGGTTGCTATTACCTTACTTGTTGGTGGTACTGCAGGTTATTTTACTTCTGAAGGAGTTAATGGATGGTATGCTGTTGCCAACAAGCCTTCCTTTAATCCACCCAATTGGGTATTTGCTCCTGTATGGACGTTGTTGTATATTCTGATGGGCGTTGCTCTATGGCTTGTGTGGAAAAAAGAAACCAATAAGGCGGTAAAACAAACTGCCATTATATTATTTTCCCTTCAACTGTTATTGAATTTTGCCTGGTCGTTTATTTTCTTTTACATGCATCAACCAGGCTGGGCCTTTATAGAAATAATGGGTATGTGGATCATGATTATGCTTACCATTGTATGGTTTGGGAAAATATCTCCCGCTGCAACATGGTTGATGGTTCCTTATATCTGGTGGGTAAGTTTTGCAGCGGTACTCAATTTTTATATCTGGAAACTAAATTAGTTTCATCATGCCGGTTATGTAATCTATACTTTCAGCTTAAATTCTTCAACCTGAACTTTCCTGCTTTCCACTCTAAAAAGTGTTTTTCCACATCATGCTCTCCACAGGCTTATTATGCTGGCCACTGTATTTGGCATTTTTTTTCTGGTTGTATTTTACTTCTATTACACCATCTACCGGGAAGTAGATCAGTTGACCAATTGGCATTCCTGCATATACCTTTACCGGTTGTTTTACAGATATTTCAAGCGTCCAGTTACCACAAAATCCAACATCGCCTTTACCGGCAGTTGCATGTATATCAATCCCCAGGCGGCCCGTACTGGATTTACCTTCCAAAAAAGGTACATGGGCATGTGTTTCAGTATATTCTTCAGTAACACCCAAATAAAATTTATGAGGATATAGTACAATCCCTTCTTCCGGTATTTCAAAATGTTCGATGGTATTGTGCTTTTTTGCATCCAGTTCCTCATTGGTATAGGTAGCCAGGAATTTACCGAGGTGTACATCATAACTATTGCTTCCAAGGCATTCCCTGCTATATGGCACTATTTTGATACTGCCATTTTCTATTTCTTCTAAAATTCTCGTGTCGCTGAGTATCATAATTGGTTTTGATGGTTAAAGGTCGATAGTTGATGGTTTAATGGCAAATTCATGTATGCTTTAATTCACTAATCCGTACATTAGCAAATCGACTAATCATAAAATTGGAATTGCAAATATTCATTCAAAAATCTACAATCTAAAATCCGGGATCATTTCATGCCACTGGTTTATCAACAAAATATCAACGCTAGTACAAAATTAGGGGTTTGGCATATAGCCGAAGATGAAGCTTTTTTTTTGGAAAAAGTGCCATTGCAGCGGGCAATCACCCATCCTAACAAACGCCTGCAGCATTTGGCCGGACGGTACTTGCTAAAAGAATTATACCCTGATTTTCCTTATGAACTTATCCGAATAGCCGATACCAGGAAGCCATTTTTGGAAAATGAATCATATCATTTTTCTATTTCTCATTGCGGGGCTTATGCCGCAGCCATTGCGGGTACTGGTTACAGGGTAGGAGTGGATGTGGAATTGATCTCCGAAAAAGTAGATAAAGTAAAGCATAAATTTTTGGCTAAAGCCGAGCAGGTGCTATTACTGGCAGTACCGCTTTTCCCGTATTCCATTTTTAATGAAAAATTATTGACGGCTGCCTGGAGTATTAAGGAAACCTTGTTTAAATGGCAGGGTAGCAGTGAAGTTGATTTTAAAAAACACCTGGTTATTGATAAAATCAACATAAATGACAATGAAGGAATTGCCCATTGTAAAATCGTAAAAGACGTATCAATTGATTTAACTGTCCATTTTTTATTTTTTAATAACAACTGCCTTTCCTGGGTTGTCACCAATTGGGGTTAAGTAGTAAAATGTATTATGCCCATACATTTTAAAAATGCGGGCAACTAATAAAGTAATGAAGAATACCCTTTTAACTTAGTGAAAATAGATTGTAGGCATGGATATTCAACGTTGCCACAACATCTATGTTCAGCACTTTTTGTATCCCAAATTTTTACGCTGGTAAAGACGATAAAAATGAAAACAATATTTTCACCACTTGCACACAATTAATCATTTGAGCAGGTTAGTTTTAAAGGAATTGATTTTAAAATTGAAAGTAACGACCCCATTAGATGTATACCGAACTGATGAGAAGGACAGGCATTGAATTTGCAAAACAGTAAGCTGGTAAATAATGTATCATAAAACAGGATTACTTACAGTAAAATGGTGTTGATAAATTTTGTTGAAAACATTGAAAGTTATAAGAATATAGCTTCTATACCCGATTCAGAAAATCATCATTGTTAAATTGGATTTGCCTGAATTTTTAGAGGAATTAGTGATTTTTTAATTTCACCAGATTAGTTGCCGGGATAATGGTTTTATTACGGAATTTATTAAATGAATAATAATTTAAATAATTGAATTTGGTTTATGTAGCTGTGCTTAGTATCTTCGCCTTCCTTTTTTAAGGAAGATTAAAGAAACCCTATTTATTAACAACCCAAAAAAATTTCTATTTTTTATGGCTGTAAAGATGAGACTGCAACGCCACGGGTCTAAAAAAAGACCTTTCTACTTTATCGTAGTAGCAGATGCCCGTAGCCCACGCGATGGCAAATTTATTCAGAAACTTGGTACCTATAATCCTTTGACTGTTCCTGCAACTGTGCAGATTGATCGTCAAAAGGCATTGGATTGGTTACACAAAGGTGCTCAGCCAACTGACACTGTACGTCGTATCCTTTCCTTTAAGGGCGTATTGTTCCTGAAACATTTGTTAAGAGGTGTTGGCTTAGGCCTGTTTGATGAAGCTGTTGCAATGCAAAAATTTACTACATGGAGTGCAGAGCATGATGCTCATGTTGCCAGGCGCCAGGGAGCCCACAAAAAGTCCCGTACGGATAGCCGCAACCAACCTGTAGTACGTAAAGTTGCTGAAGCCCCGGCTGCAACGCACGCCACTGAAGAAACTAAAACAGAAGAATAAACACCTCTGTTTCGTTAATTCTTTTAAGCCCCGCTTTTATTATCGGGGCTTTTTTTATACACCTATCCCTCCCGCTAAAAATTGGGACCTGGTCCGGAGATTATGAAGGAATCTTTTATATCGGCGGGTGTGCTTTTGCACTCTCTTATATGAATGTCTTAACTTGCACACCTCATGAGTCAGTATTTTAAAATTGGGAAATTGGCAGCCAGCTTTGGCTTGAAAGGTGAGTTGGTGTTGCAACATAGCTTCGGAAAAAAATCAGCATTAAAAGGACTTGAAACCATTTTTTTGGAGGTAGGGAAAGATAATTTTATGCCTTATTTTATTACCAGTACAGCTATTAAAAATGATGCCGAGGTGTTTATAAAATTAGAGGGGATTGATACGAAAGAAACAGCCCGCAAGCTTACGCCAAAAGAGGTATGGATAACAGAAGACGATTTCAAAAAATTTGCCGCAAAGGCTTCTCCAATTGCGATGCTGGGCTTCCATTTGATTAATGAGGAGGAAGATCTCGGAGAGATTATTGAAGTAATAGAACAGCCTCACCAGGTATTGTGTGCGATATTGCTGGATGGGAAAGAAGCATTGATACCAATACATGGTGAATCGCTTGATAAAATTGATCAAAAGAACCGGAAAGTGTATGTGACATTACCGGATGGCTTGTTGGATATTTACAGGTAGGGGGTAAATGGTGATCCGATAGATATCGGATGGTGAATGGTCAAAGATGAATTTTGTTCATTCATCATTCAAAAACGTTGACTTAATGATTTCCGTTTTTGATGATGCCAATAGCTTCAAATGTATAAGTGAGTGATCCCGAGTTCCGTCGCTTTCCTCCTCGCCGGGACAAAAATGCACAACGATGATGCTATGAAAGACAGATGTTAGTGACCAAAATATTTTCTTAACTAAGCAACTTTGATTCGTCATCAGCAACCAAGGATGTATTAAACAAAAATGCCGGAATATTATCCCGGCATTTTTATTAAAAATCAAAGTTATTATCTTTTCTCCCTCATCGGTATTCTTTTTCTTCCTTCGGTTCTATCGCTTCCTCTTTCGCTTCTGTCGCTCCTTCCTTCATCGGCAGGCCTTTTAAATCCACCATCTGCTTCGTTCATTCTTACCAGGCGGCCATTGTATTTTTTGCCATCCATACTTTTAATCATTTTAGGAGCTGCAGCTTTATCTACTTCTACCCACGCATTCATTTCCCTGATGTCAATTTTGCCCAGTACTTCTTTATTCAGGTTACTTTCATCGAGGATAAACTGTAAAAAACTTGCCTTGTAAAAACCATCCTTGGTACCAAGGTTGATGAATAACCTGCTATAGCCATTATCCGCTGTTCTGGTAAATGTTGGGCGTTCTCTTCTTTCTCCACCGCTTGCATCTCTAAAACCGGAATCTCTTCTTTCTCTTGAATCAGTTTTTGCATTCAGGTCATCAGCTCCCTGGTAGTATTTCAAAAAATGGTTGAACTCCAAAGCTGCTACTCTTTTCAATACTTCATCTTTGGTAACATCTGCAAATTTTGTTTGCAGGTCTGGTAAATAGTTTTCGTATTCGCCATTTGAAATATCTGCCTGCATTAATTTATCCATAAAATGGAAGAACTGCTTACGGCATACGTCCTTACCGCTTGGTATATCGAGCTTGTGAAATTGGGCATTGATCATTTTTTCGATAGACCTGATTTTATAGGCCTCCCTGCTGTGACAAATGGTGATACAAATTCCGCTTTTGCCGGCCCTCGCAGTGCGGCCACTTCTATGGGTATATACTTCAATGTCGTCAGGTAATTCGTAATTGATAACATGTGTAATACCATCTACATCAATACCGCGTGCAGCCACATCGGTAGCAATCAGTAACTGGATGCTTTTGGTACGGAAACGTCCCATTACTTTATCCCTTTGTTGTTGTGTTAAATCCCCATGCAACGCCTCAATATCATACCCTTCTTTTACCAATCGCTCCGCTACATCCTGTGCATCGGCTTTTGTACGGGTAAATATTACGCCATACATGCCGGGATTAAAATCTACCAGGCGCTTCAGCGTATCATATCGGCTATGTGCCGGTGTAATAAAATACTGGTGATCGATATTTTCGTTGGCTGTATTCTTTTTACCCATGGTAACCTCGATAGGGTTAGTCATAAAGTTTTTAGAAATTGCTTTTACTGCGGTCGGCATAGTTGCGCTAAACAACCAGATGCTTTCCCTGAGTATTGTGTTCTTTAAAACAAAATCAATGTCATCTCTAAAGCCCATGTTCAGCATTTCATCGGCTTCATCCAATACTACATATTTTACTTTTTGCAGGTCAATGGCTTTTCTTTCTATCAGGTCAATTAATCTTCCGGGAGTTGCTACCACAATTTGTACTCCTCTTCTTAATTCCCTTATCTGCATTACAATGGAAGCGCCGCCATACACGGGTTCTACGCTTAAGCCTTTTACATGCTTCTTGAAATTCATCAGATCATTGCAAATCTGCAAACACAATTCCCTGGTAGGACATACAATTAATGCCTGGGGATGTTTTTGATTGGTGTCGATTAAATGTAATAATGGTAAACCAAAAGCAGCGGTTTTACCTGTTCCGGTTTGCGCCAAACCTACAAAGTCTGTAGTTCCTGATAATAAAACGGGGATAGCTTTTTCCTGGATGGGGGTGGGAGTTTCAAATCCCATTTCCGTTATAGCTTGTACTAATTGTTCGTTTAAGCCTAAGGCTTCAAATGCATTCATGTAATTTTTTTTGCGATTACATGATATGCTATTTCCTGTTGCTGCGCTACTTAATTCCTAATAAAAAATTTAAAGTAAATACTAAATTCAACAGCCTTTTGGGCACTTCATGCAATTCTCGTTATAAATAATTTGCGAAGGTAGGGGTTTCTGTTGCAAAAAAGCAATTAAATGGGCAGTTATCGGCCCGGCTTCTATTTATTCCAATATTCATCATGTAATTTGCGTTATAATTTAAACTCCAAATGTAATTAGTTGTCGAAACTTTTTTACGTAAACCGCTTAAATGATTTACATGCTCAGAACCTTATTATTCTTAACATTAGGATTGCTTTTTTTCTATAAAAATCATGCACAAACTAAAGCCGGTGAAAATTTATCTGGTAAGGATTCACTGGAAATGTTGAATCAATTAAGGAGCCTGCTTGACTCATTGGATCAGCCAACAAGCTATTTGTTTGCCAATATAGGTATTGGCAACCGCCTGTTTAGTATAAAGAATGCTGCATTAAATGCCAAACAAAATACAACCAACCTGGTAATATATTCACCATCATTAGGGTATTTTCATAAATCAGGCCTTGGGTTAACAGCAGGTGCAAGTCTTTTGAATGACGTTGACGGGTTTGGAGCAAATCAATTTTCACTGTCGCCTTCGTTTGATTTGACCGGCAATAAAAATATAGCTTTCAGTATTTCGTACACACATTATTTAGTGAAGAATAAATTCTCTCCATATGCGTCGCCTGTACAAAATGATTTTTATTCTTCCCTAAGATATAAAAAACCCTGGCTCCAACCTGGCATTGCAGTTGGATACTCAACCGGTGAATATAAGGAGGCGAGGCTTAAAGATACCGTTATTGCGGGAGTCAGAAGACGGTTTTATGATTCCGTAACATATCAATTGAAGGCGCTTTCACTCATACTTTCGGTAGGTCATCAATTTACCTTTTACACTGTTTTTAATAAACTGGATGGGTTGAGTTTCACGCCTTCCTTAATCGCTAACGCCGGATCAGGTAAAACTACCATCAGCCACAAAACAAATGCAATTGCGTTATTTAATTTTTTAAAAAAAAGAGGAAGGATTCCCAAATTGCAAACTGACAAATTCGGGATGCAATCTATGGGCTTAAATTTAGACCTGGCATATACCGTTGGTAACTTAACTTTCCAACCTCAATGGTATCTGGATTATTATCTTCCAGCTACTGACTTGCAAAGGTGGTTACAGGTTTTTACATTTAATATTGGGTACACTTTTTAGTCGTTGCGCTGGTTAACAAATAATTATAAATTTATTTCAATCGTTGGCATATAACTTGAAATGGTTACCATGAACTAAAAATCATAAATCATGAAAACGAAACTCTTAGCCCTTGTACTTTCCGTAGTCACCTTTTCAGCAGCACATTCTCAAGGCTTTCACCTTGGCATAAAAGGCGGTGCTAACGTCAATAAGTTAACCGGAAAATCTTTTAATGATGAATTTAGTTTTGGTTATCACCTGGGAGGTTTCGCCGAAATTGGGCTAGGTAAAAAGTTTTCTATACAACCTGAGGTTGTATTCAACCAGTTTAACCAGGATACAGCCAGTAAATTTAGCCAGGTGTACAAACTGGACAATCTTTCGAAAGTAAAATTAAATTATTTAAGTATTCCGCTTTTGCTTAATTACCGGCCTTCCAGTTTCCTTAGTTTGCAGGTTGGTCCACAGTTTGGGATATTGATGGATCAAAATACTAAACTGGTACAGAATGGCAAAGATGCTTTTAAGAAAGGAGACTTCAGTATGTTGGGCGGAGTGCAATTGAAGTTTTCAAGTATCCGGATTTATGGTCGTTACGCTGTTGGCCTAACCAACCTGAATGATATTGATAATTCAGACAAATGGAAAAGTCAGAGTTTCCAGGTAGGTGTAGGGTTGGCAATTTTATAAAATCAGTTCCGTATAATTGTTGGGATACCATTTTTATTCCATCGGATTATTGCAGAAGGAACTCCCGTAAATAAATCATCCTGGCGGTGTTGTACTATATAGTCAACACCGTTTTTTATTGCAGCATCAATATCAGTGTAGATGGCGGGAGGCGGATATCCGGAGACATTGGCTGAAGTAGATACCAACGGTTTACGAAACCGCTTTACCAGGTGCCTGCAAAAGGGATCACTCACCAGTCGGATAGCAATAGTGCCATCATCACTTACCAGGTTATCAGCCAGGCCGGTAGCTCCTTCATAAATTACCGTAACAGGTTTTGATATTCCCTTTATATAATCAAAAATTTGCAGGTCGGGTTGAGTTACATAAGTTAAAATGTCTTTTTCATCGGCCAGCAATATGATCATATTTTTATTGGTGGCTCTTTCTTTTAGCGAATAAATTTTCGCTACTGCTTCCGCGTTGGTTGCATCACAACCAATACCCCAAATGGTATCTGTTGGGTAAAGAATTAATCCGCCACTATTTAGTATAGTGAGGCATTGCTCTATATCGTTTGAAAAAGGTATCATAGTATTTTATTGTAAACATTCATTATGCAATCTGCATATTTGCCGGTGTCAAAATGTTTCGCCCGCTCAAATCCTTTGCTACGCAATGATTCAACGACTCCATTGTCTGTTGCAATATTTAACATGTGTGCTGCAAGTAGTTCATAATCATTTGGCGAAAAATACAATGCTGCATCACCAGCCACTTCCGGCAGGCTGGATGTATTGCTGCTAATTACAGGTAGTCCGCTCCACAAGGCTTCGAGTAACGGAAGACCAAAACCTTCAAAAACAGAAGGATAAACCAGCGCCAGCGCCTGTTGGTAAATTGCCGGAAAATCCGCTGCTGAAGTAAAGGCTGCTTCGGATGCAACAGGCAACTCGTTCAACAGTATCAGCTTATCTCCCATGTCGTTTGTTTTCATTAACTGTTTTATTGCAGCTTTTTCTTTCCCATCACCAATTACTACCAACGGAATATTGATTTTATTTTTTAGCAAAATCAGGGCCCGGCAAATTGCGACCAGGTTTTTCCTCTGGGCTATTGAACTTACAAATAAGAAATAGCGGTCAGGTAAATTGTACTTCTTTTTTACTACAATCTTTTCTTGTGAACTAGCCAATTTTTCAAATATAGGATTACAACTCTGGTAGCAGATGAATATTTTTTCTGCATTTACGCCATATAAATTCACAAGGTCATCCTTGGTTTGTTTACTAATAGCTATGACTGCATCTGCAATGGTACAAGCTCTTTTTATTTTCCATCGATGAACATAGCGTTCATCAATATGGTAGGTTTCCGGAAAGCGTTCAAAGATCAGGTCATGAACAGTAACCACCGTTTTAATATTTGCTTTTTCAATACCATTTGGTAATTCATTACTGATGCCATGATAAATATCCAGCCCGGAAGCCTTTATTTCTTTTACCATACCCCACCGTCGCCAAAGCCCGGAAAATTTTTTATAGAATAATTTGTTGGGGTAGGTAGCCCGAACATTACTGAAAGAATGAATATCAAATAGAGCAGTCTGTTTAGGCGCAAACAAATGGTACTGATTCTGAGGATAATTGCGGCTCAGGATGGTTACCAGCGACCGGCTATAATTACCCAAACCCGATTTGTTTTGAAATGCCCTTTTACCATCAAATCCAATATTCATACTGTTGCCTGCTTAATATTTTACGCAAGATATAAAAAACAGGGAGAAGATGCTTTTGTTGATGGTGACACAATCCTGTTCACACTACTACACCATGCGTTCGATGGGCAGTTGTATAAACCATTGCAGCTATCAAACAGGGGCACCTATGGCCGATAAATCCAACTATCTTATTAGCAATGCGCCACACTGATTGCTCCATTTTTTCTTTTTGTATCTTGCGTTTCGTTTAGTAATTCGGTTATGCAAAAAATATCAGCGGTAATTATCACATTTAATGAAGAAAATAAGATTGCAGCATGCCTCAACTCATTGCAGGGAGTGGTAGATGAAATTATCGTGATGGATTCTTTTTCAACCGATAAAACGCCCGGTATCTGTAAAGCATATGGGGTAAAGTGGTACCAGCAAAACTGGCGGGGTTACGGATGCCAAAAGAATGATGCCGCAGAAAAGGCCGCCAACGATTATATTTTAAGCCTTGATTCTGATGAAAGCCTTTCTGCCGCTCTGCAAAAATCCATATTAGCCGCCAAAAAGGAAGGCTTGTCAGGTGTTTACCAAATGAACCGGCTTAATAATTTTTATGGATACGATCTGTATCACGGCAATGTTTATCCTGACACAATGAAACGGTTATATAACCGGAGAGAAGCAAAGTGGTCACTTCGGCCGGTACATGAAACGCTTGAAATAAATGATGGGGTTGTTGTTAAAAAATTGAGGGGAGATCTGCTTCACCGAAGTAAAAACACGCTGGAAGATCATCTTGCCGGCATCAACAAATATTCTACACTTGGGGCAAAGGTCTATTTGCATGCCGGTAAAAAAGCAGCGGGATTCAAAATGGTGATAAGCCCCTTGTTTACCTTTATAAAAGGATATATATTCAGGCTTGGTTTTTTGGATGGATATGCCGGGTATATGATGGCAAAAATGAATGCTTATGAAGTATTCCTCAAGTACAGTAAATTATTGGTTTTACAAAAAAATAAATCTAAATAAACAAGCAAAATGCAATTACAGGAATTAATTCAGACTGCCTGGAATAACCGGGAACTTTTAAAGGAAACAATGTATGCAGAAGCCGTAAGGGATGTAATAGAAGAAGTAGATAAGGGGCGCCTTCGTACTGCTACTCCAATAGCAGGGGTAGATGGAAGTAACACCTGGCAGGTAAACGAATGGGTTAAGCAGGGCATACTCATGTATTTCGCAATACAACCCATGGAAACCATGGTATTGCCACCTTTTGAGTTTTATGATAAAATGAAATTAAAAAGCGGGTATGCCGAACTGGGAGTGAGGGCGGTTCCACATGCGGTAGCAAGGTACGGTGCTTACCTGGCAAAGAATGTAGTGTTAATGCCGTCTTACGTAAATATTGGTGCCTATGTGGATGAGGGAACCATGGTAGATACCTGGGCAACTGTAGGAAGTTGTGCCCAGATTGGCAAAGGAGTTCACCTGAGTGGTGGTGTTGGTATTGGCGGTGTATTGGAGCCATTGCAGGCAAGCCCGGTAATTATTGAAGATGGTTGTTTTATTGGCAGCCGGTGTATTGTAGTAGAGGGTGTAAGGGTTGAAAAGGAAGCTGTGTTGGGAGCCAATGTAGTGTTAACCCAATCTACTAAAATCATTGATGTAAGCGGCGCTGAGCCAGTTGAAATGAAGGGTAGGGTACCAGCCAGGAGCGTTGTAATTCCCGGATCCTATACCAAGAAATTTCCTGCGGGTGAATTTGGAGTAGGATGTGCTTTAATCATCGGCCAGCGTAAACCATCTACCGATCTTAAAACAAGTTTGAATGATGCGTTAAGAGATTTTAATGTATCCGTATAATTCATTTCAGGAAAGGATCTTTCAAGGGGTTATTGAAAATTAATTCAATGAGCGGTTGATGACTGGTTGAGCCTTGCAGTATTTGGGTTGAATTTATAATGAGTTAAATGCACCAGCCGCCTGTGGGCTGGTGCTTTATTAATATGCAGGAAAAAACTAAACAATCAGCTATTCCCATTGCAGGATTTATCATTGCTTTTGCAGGCTCCATTTTATTTTCAACAAAGGCCATCATCGTTAAAATGGCCTTTTTACATACACCGGCAGATGCCCTTACCCTACTCATGCTGCGGATGGTTTTTTCATTGCCTTTTTTTGTCGGTGCAGCAATCCTGGCCGGTAATAAAAAAGACAATGTTACGCTTAGTCGCAAACACTGGGCAGGCATTATTGCCCTAGGATTATTTGGTTATTACCTCAGCAGCTTGTTCGATTTTATTGGATTGCAATATGTAAGTGCCGGGCTGGAGCGGCTGATACTTTTTTTATATCCAAGTTTCGTGGTATTGATCAATGCGGTGCTTTTCCGGCAAAAAATAACCCGGATTCAAAAAATAGCCCTGGCATTGACTTACCTGGGAATTGGCATCGCTTATTTTGGAGAGCTTACCATAGATTTGAATAACCCCAATTTTTTGTTAGGTAGTGTATTGATCTTTATTTGCGCCATCACTTTTGCTTTTTACCTCGTAGGCAGCGGAAAACTGATTCCATTGGTAGGTGCCACTAAATTTACAGCGTATGCAATGCTGGCTTCAACAGCGGGTGTTTTTTTACATTATTTGTTAACCGGTAATTTCAGTAATATGCCAACCGGCCCGTCTTTGTGGGGGTATGGATTTTTGCTGTCCATTATCGCCACGGTTATTCCAGGTTTCTTAATTTCCAATGCCATGAAAAAAATTGGTTCCAATAATGTAGCCATCATTTCCAGTATAGGGCCGGTGAGTACAATCATACAGGCTCATTTTATATTGGGTGAGCGGATATTCCTTGAACAGGTAATTGGTACCATACTGGTAATTGCGGGGGTTTTGTTAACGGGCTGGAAGGGTAGCAGGCCGGTTTCATAATTTATTATCGTGTTTTGCTCAAATACGTTTTAGTTTTCTATATTTGCACCCCTAAATGATTTGCCCGGGTGGCGAAATTGGTAGACGCATCCCGATTGAGCCGGGACGTTCGTAAGGATGTGTCCCGATAGAAATCGGGATCCCGGGCATAAAAGTTTGTAATAAAACAGTTGTTGATTTAAGTTGAATACATAAGCCCGGGTGGCGAAATTGGTAGACGCATCCCGATTGAGCCGGAACGTTCGTAAGGATGTGTCCCGATAGAAATCGGGATCCCGGGCATAAAAGTTTGTAATAAAACAGTTGTTGATTTAAGTTGAATACATAAGCCCGGGTGGCGAAAT
>JBBQTL010000137.1:0-15524 GCA_038213285.1 Chitinophagales bacterium | reverse complement strand
CCCAGGTAAACAAGCCATGCCCTCCCAGCATTATCCCTTTAATTTCAGGATTTTCCTGCAGGCATTGTTGCAATTTTAACCCTAGATCAAAGCCTGGGCGTTGCCAGTCTACCCAGCCAATTTTACCATTAAATAATTCATGATTTATTCTCTTTCCATCCTTGCAGGCTGCAATGGCAATGGCAGCATCAGGGTGCAAATGGTCTATATGTTTAAAAGGAAGAAAGGCATGAAGGGGTGTATCTATTGATGGTGCTTTTGATTGTAAATCATAAATGCAGTGATTAAAATATTCCACCATCTCATCTTCAAACTGCACACCACGATATACTTTTTGCAACGCAATCAACCGCTCCAGGTACAATGCAGCCAATCCATTTTTTTGTAAAGAGCCAAGGTCGCCACCTGAGCCTTTAATGTACATAATTTCAGCAGGCTGCCCTGTTAATGGGTCGGTAGCAAAAATTTTGCAACTGGTATTGCCACCACCGTAATTGGTCATGCGCAAGTCAGCACCCAATAAATTTGAACGATATATTAATAATGCCACTTCATCCTCATTAAAACCAGCAGCGGTTTTTTCGTCCCATAAATAACTTACATGTTTTAATTGTACAGTATCTTTAAAAGTCATTTTAAGATTTTTAAGTTTATTAGTTGGCAGCAAATTGTCTATAGAAAAGGATACTGCAAGTGCGTGATAAACTGCATTTACGTAATAAGCCTATATACTAAATTAGAATTTTTATAGTAATGCATCAGCGTTGTGGCAGTAAATAATAACCAGCACAGCACAGAATAGTTAAGCATTGGGCGCTTTCATTTTTGATTCACTACACCTTTTGGTTAATATATTTTTTAAATAAAAAATTGCAACAATGACTTGAAGGATAAATAGCAAAAAGACAGTTTTTTCTTTTTGATGAGCCCCCCGTTTATTCAACATCCAGCTCTTGCACCTGCCCATCCAAAACTCTTTACTACCTTTGATATACAAGCCAAAGCCATGCCCGTCAGTTTGGTAAATATGAATATCGGCTGGTACTTTTTTACTCACTAAAGAGTCATAAAAAGGGTGCTTTTTTTTGGCGGCACACCATCATCGCAATTGGTATAAATTATAAATATGGGTGGCGTTTGACTGGTTAACTGCCACTCGTTGGAGTATAATTTTATTTGTTCCCGCGATAGGCTTTTGCTTAAAATTTGTTCACCTGAACCAGCATAGTTGACATGTGGAATAAAACTTATTACCTGATAAATGAGTATGAAAAAATCGGGGCGTACTCTCTTATTACTTTCATTTGGTGGGTAACAGGTATTAAAGTAAGTATCAGCAGTAGCGCTAAATGCCCGCCTGTAGAAAACCCCATAATGCCTATCCTTTTCTGGTTTACAATCCATTTTGCCGCATTGCCCCTTACCTTTTTAATGGCTTGCTGTACATCCGGCAATTTCCCTGTTTATCATCCATATATCGTTGGGTATGTGGTATTTTAAAACAAAGGCCGCCACTCCCATTTCATTAAATTTTCTAGCTAAAACTGCACCTTCACGTGCAGCCGCCACCACCCAATAATCTTCACCAGGGCAGATGATAACTGCTGTACCGCTGGTTTTATTTTTTGGTGGAAGAAATACAAATAAAGTTGATCTGGATCATCGCCGTACTTACCTACGCTATTTCTTCAATTGTTGTTTGCTTGTTGTTGTTATGCTGTCTTTATACAATGAAAATACCATTTGACTATAATTAGCTGAAGCTAACATTTGTAAAATAAGGAGTATTAATAAACCTATTTTTATAAATTTTTGAGCGATGGCAATTTTAAATTTTGAAATGAATATAGTAATGGTTATTAAAAATAAATTACTACTGTGCTGGGCTGTACTGCAAAAAAGCCAATACCTAATTATTTGTATTTGACAAACTTGATGCTTAGTTCTCTATCTTGGGTTATTACAAGTAAGACAATTACCAAAAACAACGATTGTACCACATAACCCCGTAATGGTTTTATTGCGACACTTTGCTTATATGAAAAGACAAATAAGAAACTCAACTACGGCAGTTATTATTCATTCAGTACCGTTTTTATTAATCGTAATATTTTTGGCTGCCTGCAATAACCACCCCACCCTGTTTCATAAAATTCCTTCTTCACAATCAGGCATTACTTTTAATAACAGCATTACCGAAAATGATTCCATCAATTCATTAGACCTGGAATTTTTGTACAATGGCGGCGGTGTTGCTGTGGGTGATTTTAATAAAGATGGCTTGCCCGACTTATATTTCACTGCCAGCATTGCTGCTAATAAATTATACCTCAATAAAGGGAAACTTACATTTGATGATATAACCGTAAAAGCGGGTGTAGCAGGTGAAAGCCGGTGGAGCAATGCCTCTTCTGTAGTAGACATTAACAATGATGGCTGGCCCGATATTTATGTGTGCGCCACCATTAAAAAAAATCCTGAACAAAGAAGAAATCTTTTCTACATCAACCAGGGATTGAATAAAGAAGGCATACCAACTTTTAGAGAAGAGGCACAGGCTTATGGTTTGGCTGATACTTCCCTCTCTGTACATGCAGCATTTTTTGATAGTGATAATGATGGTGACCTGGATATGTATTTGGTTACTACGAAATTGGCGCAACGGGATGCTACTCAATTTATGAATAACAATCTGGGTGATACAGCAAAAGATGATTACGATAAATTATTCAGGAATGATTGGGACAGTAGTTTACAACACCCCGTATTTACAGATATTTCAAAGCAGGCAGGCATCGCACATGCCGGTTACGGGCTTGGTATAGCCATTGCCGATATTAATAAAGATGGCTGGAAAGATATTTATGTAACCAATGACTTTTATGGAAGCGATTTACTGTACATCAATAACCAGGACGGCACATTTAGTGAAAATTTAAAAACAGTTTTTAAACACACTTCTCAAAATGCCATGGGAAATGATATTGCAGATATCAACAATGATGGATTGGCTGATCTGCTTGCAGTAGATATGAACCCGGAGGATAATTTCAGAAAAAAGAAAAACATGAATGGTAACAATTATTTTGTTTATCAAAACATGATGAATGGCTATTACATGTTGCAATACGTTCGCAATACCCTTCAATTAAACCAGGGGCCATCGGTTAATAACCTCGACAGCATTGGCTTACCGGTGTTCAGCGATATTAGTTTTATGGCTGGCGTAGCAGAAACAGACTGGAGCTGGAATCCATCTATTGCCGATTTTGATAATGATGGCAACCGGGACATTATCATTACCAACGGTTACCCACGGGATGTTACCGACCATGACTTTGCAGCCTTCAGGGCCAGTACCAACAAAACAGCATCGAAAAAAGATTTAATTAAAGAAATACCGCAAATAAAAATTGCCAATTATGCTTTTAAAAACTCCGGCGCTTTGCAATTTAACAAAGTAACGGCTGATTGGGGAATGGAAACACCTTCGTTTTCAAACGGGGCAGTGTATGCAGATTTAGACAATGATGGCGATTTGGATTATGTAATCAACAATATAAATGACGAAGCATTTTTGTATGAAAATACCACCAACAGCATAGAGAAAATCACCAAAAATTATTTATCGGTTCATTTTAATGGAGGTGAAAAAAATATCAACGGCTTAGGTGCTGTTGCAGAAATTTATTATTCAGTCAACAAAATGCAGGTGTATGAAAACTCATCTTATCGTGGCTATTTATCTACTGTTGACAGCAAAGCTTTTTTTGGATTGGATAGTATAAAAACGATTGACTCACTGGTAATAAAATGGAACAATGGCAAAAAGCAGGTGTTACAAAATGTAGCGGCTAACCAATTTCTAACGGTAGATATAAAGAATGCAAATGAAGTGACGACAGGCATTTCAGCCTTTGCTGCTAATAATTTATTTACGGATGTTACAGCCGTTATGGATGTGCATACTTTTATTAGGGAGCCAGATTTTATAGATTTTGATGAGCAACGTTTATTACCACATAAACTATCTGAGTATGGCCCTGCATTGGCAAGCGGCGATGTGGATGGCAATGGCCTGGACGATATTATAGTAAGTGGCACAGGTGATCTTGCTGCGAATATTTTATTACAACAAACCAGTGGAAAATTTATTACTAAGCTATTACCCGTAGTAATAGGTAACGATGTTCGACGACCGGAAAACCTGGGTACAATTTTATTTGATGCAGACAATGATGGCGATCTGGATTTGTACCTGGCAAGCGGCAGCAACCAGTTTGTGGCCGATACAAAAAATTACCAGGATTGGTTTTATACCAATGATGGAAAAGGCAATTTTACATTTAACGAAACTGCATTTCCGAAAAATTATACCAGTAAAAGTTGTGTAAAGGCTTGTGACTTAGATAATGATGGCGACCTGGATCTATTTATTGGGGGCAGGGTATTGCCCGGAAAATATCCATTACCGGTAAATAGCTTTATTTATAGAAACGATTCAAAAAATGGTGTGGCAAAATTTACGGATGTTACCAGTAAAGTAGCTCCTGGCTTAAAAACTATTGGCCTTACCTGCGATGCACTGTGGACAGATTTTGATGGCGATGGATTTACAGATTTAATGGTTGCCGGCGAATGGATGTCCATACAGTTTTTCAAAAACATCAAAGGGAAGTTACAAAATGTATCGGCTGCAAGCGGCATTAATACAGACGTTGGCTGGTGGAACAGTATTACCGCAGGCGACTTTGACAATGATGGCGATATAGATTATATAGCAGGTAACCTGGGGAAAAATTCTTTTTATCGTGCCAGCAACAAATACCCGGTGTCTATCTATGCCAAAGACTTTGATCAAAATGGCGGGATGGATATTATTACCACTGTTTACCTGCCTGATGAAAAAGGAACATTAAAAGAATTTCCTGCACAAACACGGGATGACCAGGTAGAGCAAATACCTGCGTTGAAAAAAAGATTTTTGACTTACAAAGAATTTGGGCTTGCTACTATCAATGAAATATTTTCAAAAGAAGAATTGAAAGATGCAGTAAAACTACAGGCAAATAATTTTGAAAGTAGCTACATAGAAAATTTAGGCAATGGCAAATTTAAATTACATGCCTTACCATTGATGGCGCAGATAGCTCCCCTCTACGCTATGGTGGTGGATGATTTTAATAAAGATGGAAATATAGATGTTGCCATCAACGGCAATGACTATGGAACAGAAACAGGCAATGGCAGATACGATGCATTGAATGGATTGGTAATGCTGGGTAATGGCAAAGGAAACTTTTTTCCGCAATCAATTTTACAGAGCTGCCTTTTTATTTCGGGCAATGGTAAGGCATTGATAAAATTGAAGGGTGCAAATAATAACTATTTACTGGCTGCATCACAAAATAATGGGCCGGTAAAAATATTCAGCGGCAAGGGCAAACAAAAATTTATTCCACTATTGCCAAATGATAAGTATTGCATTTACAATTTAAAGAACGGCAAAAAAAGAAAAGAAGAATTTTATACCGGGCAATCTTATTTATCACAGTCAGCAGCTTTTATTATAGCAGATGAAAGTATTGCAAGCATTGAGGTTACAAATAATAGAGGAGAAAAAAGAATATTATGACAAACCAAAATTATTTCATCAGGCAATCCAAAATTTCTTCGAAAATTTTAATCAAAAATCTAAATAACAATTATCAAAATTATTTACCCTGAAATTCCAATTCTTCGATCAAAATGTTTCACTTATCTACCCCATGCGAGGTATAGTAACTTTAACATAGTGTAAGTTCAATTAAATAGTAAGATCATTTTACAATTTCATACTTTTTTGAAACATCGTCCATTACCAATATCCAGTCATTTCCATAACCAACAGTTGGTGGTGAAAATTTTTGTTGTCCCTTATTCGTAAAAGTCTCTGGTTGGGTTTTTTCGCCATTGCGGGGGTTATACCAATACGCATTTACTTTTGAGCCACTTATTTTTCCCAGATTAACAGTAAAAGATTTTCCCGCTGCTGTATAGACAAATAAATAATCATTGCCACGGGTTGCCTGAATACGTTCTGCGGCTGCTAAATCATTTTCACCAATCAGCGATTGGTCAGGTACTCTGTCCAGCATTGGATGCGACTCCATTAATTTTCTTACATATTGCATTTGCATAGCACCGGGCAGATCCATGGCCTGCTGCCAATAAACATGTGGCGCATTAACTGCTTCGCGGTATTGAGAATAAAATTGCCAGATATCATGGCAACCATAGGTATGTCCAAATGCACCGGCAAATAAATCGAGGTAAGCAGATTTTCTTACATCATAAGCGCTGGAAGTGCCGAGGTCATTTACATTAAAACAAACAGGATGATCTTCATAAATTGGTTCACCATCTATTACTGGCTTAACAGGTGTTCTATTATAAGAACGTTGGATTTTATCAAACACACGGCTGTCCCTGCAATGCCCGGTTTGAAACATATTAAAATCAAGCCATTTATCATTGTAAAAATATTCGCCTGCACCTTGTTCATTTGGTTGGGGATGAAAACTTATCAGCGCCTTATTCTTGCCGCCTGCACCTTCACTAATCCCTTCAGCCATTGCCCTCCATATTGCTAAATGTGTTTCATTTTCAGGGTTACGATCGCCCCCTAAAATCCAGATAATATTTTTTCTCTCTTTATACCGGTTACCTAACCATTGTCCGTAAATCTTTGCATTTTCCGGTGTAAATATTTCGGGTCCCTTTCCCCAACGCATCTTAAAGACCTTATCGCCCCATGTAGGTAAAAATGCTATGGAGATATTATGTTCAGCCGCTTTATCTATAATATAATCCACATGCTTAAAATAGGCTTCGTTTGGCTGTTTGGGATCATCAAAATTTAAGGGTAAATCTCCATTGGGATTCGGTACATGCAGCCCATCAAATTCCGCCAATCCAACTGCCTGTACAACAGTGAAACCTTGTTCTGCCCTTCGTTTCAGGTAATAGTCTGCCTGCTCTCTGTTTAGCCGATGAAAGAGTTCCCAACCGGTGTCTCCCAGCCAAAAAAAAGGTTTACCATCCTTCAGGATATACCGGTTATTTGCACTAACAGTAAATTGAGCGTAAGAACTCAATAACAAAATTTGCAGAAATAAAAACAGAAAATATTTTTTCATAAAAAGAATGATTTAGCTTTTTAATTATTGATACATTTTTATAATCGCTATGAAATAATTAAGGTATCAGTATGAAACTGAATCCAACTTACTCTTCTGTAGTGTGTTATACAACTAAGCTGTCGGGGAATACAGTTGGTACCTACAAAATAATCACCTGGCTGTAATGTCTTTCACCTGTTCTTTAATATCTTCCATCTCAAATATTTTTTGCCAGCCATCTCTAAATAAAATTGGTTTAGCCCGTTTACTTATTTTATAGGCTGCATCACTAAAACTGCCATTTACTTCTTTAAACAATACTGCCATTTGTATGCGCAAATGTCCTAATACAAAATCCCGGGCGGCATCTGCAGGCACTCCTTTTGAAATAATAATATCAAATCCCTCTTTCACTACTTCCATACAAGTTTGTGCAAGGGTTTCTACCATTGCGGGTTCCAATGTTGCCATTTGTTCCAGCGTAATACGATAGGTTTTATCAATGGGTTTATACATATCCTGCGACACTTTTTCGCCCAATGCATAATGAGCTTCCGTACCATGCATTAACGCAACAACAATACTTTGTTTGGCCGAGATACCACCATAAAAATCCCGGAAAGCCGCTTCTGTTGGTTCCCAATTAAAAACGGAGGGATGACAAGGGTGGGCTATTACATAACCCAAGTCATCCCTGTGAAAGATAACCCCGTCTATAGGAGCCGCAGGGTCCAGCGTAAGTACCAATGCCCCAGGCTTCATCATAGGAATAATCTGTTCGCTTATTTTACCAATTGCTACATCCGGCAAAGCAAGTATCACTACATCACTTGTGGCGATGGCTTCATCCTGATGCGTAACACTAACGCTGCGTTCTGCAAGGTTGGCAATACCCTCCTCACTCACTTCTAAATATTTTACATCGTAATGGGCATGAGTTAAAAAATTATCTGTAAGTCGCACCCCCATTTTTCCGCCTGCTCCTACCAATGAAATTGTAGTCATGTTATTTATTTTTTAAGTGTAAATTTTTGTACCCGGCTTTTAAATTACTATTTAATATCGTTGGCCT
Organism: Chitinophagales bacterium; assembly: GCA_038213285.1. Taxonomy (GTDB): domain Bacteria; phylum Bacteroidota; class Bacteroidia; order Chitinophagales; family Chitinophagaceae; genus Ferruginibacter. Next base: position 7,292 of record JBBQTL010000137.1, on the reverse strand, counting down.
GTCCCGATTGTTTTCGGGAGTCGCACACTTGTACTTTCTGATTCTATATTCAACTTTCTCCCCAATACGGCAATGCTTTTAAATAATGAATACTTTTTTCTGCCCAAAGTTTTTCCTTTAAAATTGTTTCAACATAATCTTTTTCAGGTGACACCCATTGCTCCAAAATGCAGGTGCGGCAGATATTGAAGCCTTTTATTTTTTCAAGCAATGACGAAATATTCAGCAAGCCTTCACCTGCTATACGACCATCAATAATAAAACCCTGCTTATGCGGCAACCTTGCAATACCAAAATCTTTTATGTGCAAATTCACTGTGTATGGGAGCAATATTTCAAGTATTGTTTCAATGCTTTCACCTGCGCCCATAGAGTTAACTGTGTCTAAACAAATACCCACACTCGGACTGCCTATTGATTTTATAATGGCTGCATATTCATTTGCTTTTAGCCTGTCATGATTTTCCAATGCCAGTGTTATTTTATACTGCAACAGCAAATCCATTTCACTTTTGATAACGCTTATCACTTCTTCAATGGAAGGGTTATAGTTATAATCATCAATAATAAATCGTAGAATTTTTGCATTAAACCTCTTACATAATAAAATATATTGATGCAAATGCTCATGCACTAAACCCTTTGCGCCAATCTCCAGTGTAATTCCATTTTTTTGCACTGCCTTTTCAAAAACATCTAACTGCTCTGCATTGAATGTATGTAATGGAAGATTATCGCCAATTTGAATGAGCTTAACACCAAACTCTTTTGCGCTTTCAATTAAATCGATTTCGTTCGTGCCATTTTCCACATTCCAGCCATACGTATATGAACTTATACCTAACTGCATGGTTACAAAGTTTTTCTTTTTATGAACATGGAATCATTGGCAATTTTTTCTAATTTTTTACCAACTATTAACTCACCTGCCATTTTCCCCATCTTCTCAAAATCGGTGCTGATAACGGTTACACCGCCAAGCAGTATCTCTTTCAATGGCGTATCATCATAACTTATCAAACCTATTTCTTTGCCGGGTTTCCATTTCATTTTATCGCAATATTTAATAAATCGAATCATATCTGTGTCGTTAAAAATCAGGTACGATTCGCCTTTGTTTAAAGTTTCTTCTTTCAGGTTATCCATCACATCTCCTGCAATGCCATTCGTAGTACAAAACTTTTTATACCCCTTGATTATTGCAGCAGGCACATACTGCAAATGTTCATACCCTGCAATAAGATGAAGTTTGGAGTAATTTTTTATTAAAGGCAGCCCTGCTACCAGGCCATTGTAAATATCATTCTCAAAATCCTGGAATATGGATGCGTATTCATTTTTTAGTTTGGGAACATCTTTGTCCAATAGCAGCAGTTTATCCCTTGGAATTGCATTTACAACAGCGGAAACATCCGTATCGAAATGCGGCATGATGACATAGTAGTTATAGCTGCCGAGATTGTCATTTATTAATTGAGCAAATTGCTTTGCATTATAATGATGAAAAAAAGTACTCAATTGTGTATCTGCCGGCAACGCTGCTTTCATTGCATGGTACAAAACTTCTTTATAGGCGTTGAAAGTATCAAACAGTACAAAAATATTGAGACCAACTTTTGCCTTTGTTGTAGAAACATAGAAACCTTTTCCATGCTGGGCAATAATAATACCCATTTCCCTGAGCATTGTGTATGCTTTAGTAACCGTTTCTTTGGCAATATTATTAGCTGATGCAAATTCATTGATTGATGGGAGGTGGTGACCTTTTTTAAATACCCCTTTCTCTATCCCATCAATTACAGACAATGCAATCTGACGGTATTTAGGCTGGTTCGATTTGCTATTTACTACCAGCTTTTGAGTCATAGTTTGAAAATGAATTTTAAATATGCTTAAAATTTTATTTTTTTATCTCAGAAAATATTTTAGTTTAGCGAAAATTACAGTAGAGTACAGTACAGTTTCAAAAATATATTTATTTTTTCAACTTCCAAAAAATATTTTGTGCAGGAAATAAAAAAAATAAGAATTGCCATTATTGGTTGTGGCTTTTGGGCCCGTTACCAAATACCTGCCTGGCTTGCACTGGAGGAAGTTGAAATTGTTTCCTTGTACAACAGAACCATTGTTAAGGCCAATAAGCTGGCTACTGTTTTCAATATTGCCACCAGTTATGACGATGCAGAAAAAATGTTTACCAACGAACAATTGGATGCAGTAGACATTATTACAGATGTAGACAGCCATGCTCATTTTGTTGAAATGGCTGCCCGGTATGGAGTTGCTGTAATCTGCCAAAAACCTATGGCTCCAAAATTTGCAATCGCCAAACAAATGATGGAAATTACGTTGAATGGAGCTGTGCCTTTTTTTATTCATGAAAATTTTCGATGGCAAGCGCCCATTCGAAAAGTAAAAGAACAGCTTGAAAGCGGAATTATTGGTAAAGCATTTAAGGCAAACGTAAAATTCTGCTCTGCATTTCCCGTATTTGATAACCAGCCTTTCCTTGCTACACTGGAACAATTTATAGTAACGGATATTGGGAGCCATATTTTGGATACATGCCGTTTCTTATTTGGTGAAGCTGTTTCGTTGTACTGCCAAACCGCATCCGTAAATCCCATAATAAAGGGTGAAGATGTTGCCAATGTATTTATGAAAATGGAGAGCGGTATGCATTGCTATGCAGAAATGAGCTATGCCTCCATCTTAGAGAAGGAAGCTTTTCCTCAGACACTTATATTAATTGAAGGCGAAAGTGGCTCTATAGAACTTACTTACGATTTTGAAATAAAGGTTACTACCCGTACCGGCACCAATAGTTTTATAGCAACGCCAGTTCTGTATAATTGGCTTGACCCTGATTATGCAGTAGTACATAGCAGCATTGTTGATTGCAATAGAAATATTTTGCAATCGCTGCGGGGAAAAGGAAATACTGAAACAACAGGGGCTGATAATTTTGAAACGGTAAAATTGGTTTGGGCTGCGTATGCATCAGCGAGGAAAAACAAAGTAATCAATTTAATTGCATTTGATGGAGAATAATAATGGGTGCATTTCAAATCCGACAGCTATCGAATCGCTCCCATTTTCGGTCGATGGGGACACCGAGCGAAAATTGGCCGTGGTTGGTGTCCCAACCAACCACCTGGCGACTTAAAGCAAGTTACCGACATCAGTTTTATCGATATACTATACAAAGCCAAAAATAAATTGGAACGATTGTTATGCTGCTACAACTAAAAAATATAAGTAAAACATTTACCGGCGTTAAAGCATTGGACAATTTTTCATTTGCGGTTGCAGCAGGCGAGGTGCATGCTGTGTGTGGTGAAAATGGTGCAGGTAAAAGTACTTTGATGAATATTATTACAGGCACATTGCAACCCGATGAAGGTGGATGTATTTTATGGGACGAAAAGGAAATTCGGCTCAACAGTTTTAAAGATGCAAAAAAAAAGGGCATTGCCATTGTACACCAGGAACGCAGCCTGGTAGAGACGATGAGCATTGCAGAAAATATTTTTTTCAATTCGCAGCCTTGCACAAAAATCGGGCTTATAGATTACGAACTTTTGTACAGGCAATCAACGGAGGTATTGAGTAAATTACAAATGCAACATCTTTCTCCAAGGGCATTGATAAAAACTTTATCGCCAGCAGAAGCTCAGATGATTGAAATTGCAAAAGCTATTGCATTAAAACCTTCCCTTTTAATTTTAGATGAACCAACCGCTTCAATTACTGATAAGGAAACGGCTATATTGTTTTCGATAATCAGGGAAATAAAAAAGCAGGGAGTTGGTATTATTTATATCTCTCACAGGCTGAAAGAAATTTTTGAAATTGCTGATTATGTCACCGTTTTAAAAGATGGTAAATGGCAAGATACGCTGCTTGTTGCAGATGTTAGCCCCGATAAATTAGTTACCCTGATGGTGGGCCGTGAACTACATCAATTGCCATACAGCAACCATACTGGTAAAGAAAATTTGTTAACAGTAAAAAATATTTACGGCAGGCGTTTCAGCAATATAAGTTTCGAAATACAAAAAGGAGAAATTGTTGCATTAGCCGGATTGGTTGGTGCAGGACGTACTGAAATAGCCAAAACAATTTTTGGTGCATTGCCTTTGCTCGGCGGAGAAATTCTATTAAGCAATAAAAAAATAAATTGTAAACACCCTTCCGAAGCAATTGCCAATGGCATTGCTTACTTAGCAGAAGAAAGAAAACAACAAAGTATTTTTGCGGATATGAATATTGTTGAAAATATTATTGCAGCAAAATTTGCAGGCTCAGATTTCCATAAATTCATTTCCCGAAAAGTAGCTTTTGCAACTGCTGAAAAATATAAAAAAGAAATGCATATCATAACGCCATCGCTGCGAAAGAAAATAAAACAGTTAAGTGGAGGCAACCAGCAAAAAGCGGTAATTGCCAGATGGCTGAATACAAACCCGGTACTGCTGATAGTTGACGAGCCAACACATGGCGTGGATGTGGGCGCTAAGTTTGAAATTTATCAACTGCTGCAGCAGCTTGCAGCAACAGGCACGGGCATATTGCTTATATCCAGTGAGCTTCCTGAAATTTTGACGCTTGCCAACAGAGTTGTTGTAATTGCAGCAGGCATAAAAGCTGGTGAGTTAAAAAATAACGAGGCAACAGAGGAAAAAATACTTTCCTTAATAGCAGGCATCAATAATTAACTATTACATTATGCAAAGAATTACATCACTGTTAAAAGAAAGAACCTATACTTTGTTGTTGCTGATTATTATTGTTTGCATTGGCGCTTCAATCGCATTTCCTGAACAGTTTCCCACTTTTCAAAACCTGCAACAGGTATTGCTGAATGTTTCTATTGAAACCATTGTGGCTGTAGGTATGATGATATTAATGATTAGTGGCGTATTTGATTTATCTGTTGGCTCTGTAGCTGCATTTGCAGGAGGATCTACAGCCTATTTAATTATGAATGCCGGCATGCCGGTTTTTTTTGCCGTGCTCTGTGGTATGGTTCTTTCAATGATGGCAGGTTTATTCAACGGTTATTTTATTTCACGCATTGGCATCAATCCATTAATACAAACGCTGGCAAGCATGGGCATGTTAAGAGGCGTGGCATTGATGATTGCCGGAGCAGGTATCCAAAATTTGCCCTACAATTTTATTTATATCGGCCAAAGTAAAATGCTGGGTGTACAGTCACCCATTTGGTGGATGATAATAGTGGTTATTATTTTTCATTACCTCACTACCTACACCACTTTTTTTAGACGCTATTATTATATCGGCGGTAATGAACGTGCCGCAGATCTTTCCGGCATCCAGGTAAAAAACATGAAATTGTATAGTTTTATTTTATCAGCCTTACTGGCTGGCATTGCAGGCATATTGCTTACATCAAGGCTGGGTGCGGCTATCAGTAGCATGGGCAAGGGTATGGAACTAAGAGTTATTACTGCTGTTATTTTAGGAGGCGCAAGCCTGCAGGGTGGCCAGGGCAAAATTATCGGCGCATTGCTGGGTACCGTCTTTATTGGAATTGTTTCCAATATTATGGTGCTAAGCAGGATATCCGGGTATTGGCAGGAAATTATCTTAGGCGTGTTATTGATTGGTGCTATTTGGTTTGATTTGGTAATTCAAAAGAAAGCAGAAAAAGCGCCTGACCCCTAAAGGGCAATGTCATTTAGTTATGGATTTTAATTGCCCCGTCCTTTAGGGCGGGGATTAAAATGGGCTTTAAATAATTCGGCTTTAGCCGAAAGTATTATTTGGCTAAATCCTAAATGGATAATAAAAATGAGCTGTCACTTCCCTAAAGTGGAGTTTGGAAGTTTTGCTTTAAAAAAAGTAATACAATTTTGTACCAGGCTGAAAAATATATATTTAGCTTTTGTTACGTCAAGGGAGATAGTTATTGGCTCTTGTACTGAAGAATTGATATGAGCTTCAAGGGAAAAAGCTTGTTCAAAGTTTGCTGCCAGATGCGCAATGTTCTGAACGTACAAGTGTGCGACGCAACGATGCCTCATAGAATTTCTGAAGCCTGGTACATAAAAAAATAAAATAAAGTATCATGAATAAATTATTCATCCTCTTTTTGTACGTTGCTGTTGTTTCTTGCGAAGGCCCGCCACGGCAACAGTTTACTGCAATTAATGACAATAATAGTGATTCAACTTTTGCCATTACTGCTTCTAATTCCAACGAAGAATATGTAATGGTAACCACGGCAAGTAGTTTACCGTTGTATGTTACGCACGACCAGGCTGCGTTTTTAGCATGGGGAAAATATCACAAGGTAAAAGTGAGTATAGTAGGCCCAAGCGATTGGGATATACCAGGACAGGTGGAAGCCATTGAACAGGTGATTGCAGGTAAGCCTGCGGGCATGCTTATAAATGGAACTGATTTAGGAATTGCCACGGCTATTAATAAAGCAGTGGCGGCGGGCATTCCAACAGTAGTGTATGATTCGGATGTGCCCAGCAACCGGGATTGTTTTTTAGGCAGTGACTGGTATATGATGGGGCAAAAACAAGGCGAAGCAATTGGTAAATTGGCCAATGGGAAAAAAGGCAAAGTTGCGGTGGTGGGCATCTTAGGAATGAGTAACCAGGAAGCAGGCTTCAAAGGCGTGGAAGATGCCCTGAAGAAATTTCCGAACCTTGAATATGTTGGAAAATTTGAAACGCATAACACCATTGAAGAAACCTCAAGGGTAACTTCTGATTTGATAAATACGTACAAAGACCTAATTGCGGTAGCAGGATTTACATCTGAAACTGGCCCCGGTATTGGGTTAGCGATTATGGAGCTAAATAAAAAAGGAATTGTGTATGGCACCAATGTAGATGCTACCCCTGTTTTAATGAGTTTAGTGAAAGAAGGTGTGCTGCAATATTTAGTTGCCCAGAAACGGGAAACATTTGTGTGGTATGGCGCACAATTTTTATTTGATAAAGTGCATAACCTGAATGCATTTCCTAAAGAATTTTTAAAGAATGGTATTGATGCCATGCCTTACTCTGTAAACACTGGCATAGTGGAAGTAACACCTGAAACAGTAAATACGTTTTTAAAATAAATAGCAGCATTTGTTTCATGCAACTGAAAGCCGGCAATATTTCCCTCGCTTACGACAACGGCGCACTGCGCTGGTTAAAATATGGCGACAGTGAAATTTTGCGCATGATTTATTTTGCCGTTCGTGACAAAAACTGGGGAACAGTAGAACCAGTTATTGTCAATGAAATAATCAACCTGCAGGAAAA
>JBBQTL010000136.1:0-15589 GCA_038213285.1 Chitinophagales bacterium | reverse complement strand
TCCATAAATTGCTGGAGATAGCTTCATCATCTCCTGCCACTCCGGCTGCTGTCCATCATAACCGTTCTAATTAAATCTATGCTGCAACAGTAATTTAATCTCAAAAAAAAATCGCAGGTGTTTGCCTGCATTTTTGATTCATGGTCTGTCCGCTTATTTCTAAAGTGCCAAGTGAATTCATTAAATCATTTACCTGGATTCAGGTACATATTAACTGATTAAAAAGCCGTCTGCCTTTTGGTAAACTGAATTTCTGAACAGAACTTTTCGTTAAGTTTAGCAATCTTTCGGCACTATTCAAATGGGAAATTGAGACATGTACGGAATCTCGCCCACAAGTATAAAATAAGTATATTAGTAGCATCGTTTGAGTGAGCTACAGCATTTAGAACCAATAAAAGCCAGCCTGTGTCGGCAGTTAATAACCAGGCAGCAGTATGTTGAGAATATGTAAATTTTGTTGCCAGCTAATAATAGCGGTTCTTTTTTCCTTCCTGTCCTTTGCTCAGAAGGGCAAAATGCCCATGCCTTATACTCCCCCGGCCAATACCGTTATAAATGATGGATCGGGCGTATGCGGATTGGATATTTCACTCAACGGACTTCGCCATGATGCATCTTTTACAGCCCGGGAAGAACAAATGAACCGACGGATTATCAGTTATCAACACCGTGCTTTAAATAACGATACGATTGTAGTGCCGGTGGTATTTCATATTATCAGCCAGGATCCTTCAACCGTGCCTGACCTGGTATTATTAAATGCATTAACAGACCTGAACAATGCATTTGCAAAAAGGGGAGCTTATGCTGTCAGCAATGGTGCAGACACTAAAATAAGGTTTTGCCTGTCACAGAAAGATCCGGATGGTGGAATTACAACTGGCATTACCCGAACCAAATCTTATTTTTCCACTCATTTAAACCCTGTGATTGAAGATGCTAAATTGAAAAACCTGGTACAGTGGGATCCCAACCGGTACATCAATATCTGGTATGTTTCCAGTATGGATATGGAAGGATTTGCGGAGTTCATTTGTGGTAAATGGTCGCGTACTTCGGTGGGTGGATATGCTACCATGCCACCTGGCGGTGGTGCACAGGATGGCATTGTGGTAACAGCATTTGGTAATATGCTAACGCACGAAATGGGCCACTACCTTGGTTTGTACCATACATTTGAAGGAAGAAATTGTTTCAATAATAATTGTGCTACCGACGGCGACAGGGTGTGCGATACGCCACCTGACCGGTCAATGGGTAATTCTTTTTCCTGTTCCAGTCCGGAGAATTCCTGCAGGACGGATACGTTATCAAATTATTCCAATGGTTTTTTTAATGTAGATGTTCCTGACCAGATAAGTAATTTTATGGACTATGGAAATGATGCCTGTCACAATGAATTTACTCAGGGGCAGGCAGATAGAATGGTAGCCGTAATAAATACCCAACGAAGCGGTTTACTGCAAAATGAATGTGATAAACCCTGTAACGAAAATATCACTGCTGCATTTACCCGTAACAATGCGTATCCCTTGCCGGGAGATTCAATCAGCTTTACAAATACTTCTACCGGCGCCGCCAATTATCAATGGCTGGTAAACGATATTGTGGTGTCGACCAATACAGATTTTGGTTACTCGTTCCCTACTATCGGGAAATACAAGATCACTTTAAAAGCATACAATGCCCTTCCCTGTTTTGCTAGCTATTCAGATTATGTGATTGTAAACTGTGGTGTAATTGCCCGGTTTTATACTGATAAAAGAACCATTGCTTCAAAAATTCCGGTTTACCCCGATGCGTTGATATTTACAAATACCTCTGAAAATGCTACCTCTTTTAAATGGCTGATGAGCAATAACCAGGGAATGACAGAGCAGGTGATCAGCACGGATAAAGATCTGGTGTATGTGTTTCCATCGCCTGCTAATTATACGGTAAGACTGATTGCAACCAATGACACTTGTACAGATACTTCCAATTTTTTTACCATCCCGGTGGCAGATCCTACGCAGGATGGAGTTGCCTACATGAACACAGTAAATTGTTACGAGCAAACTAAAGTGAGGGTAACACTTTTTGTATGTAATAATGGATACGCTACCATTCCAGCCAATACGCCTATTTCTTTTTATGATGGAGATCCGAGGCAGGCCAATGCAAATAAAATCGGCGCTACCTTCTACCTGGCTGATTCAATTACAGGTAAGTGTTGCGGCTTTTTATACACGCATATCATAGATGTGCAGCGGCCGGGGCTGGATTTATTATACATGGTATTCAACGACTCAGGCAATACGAAACCACTGGTGTTGCCTAATACTCCTTTAATTGAAAATAATTATGCCAACAATATTACGGTGGCCAGCAATTTTCGATGGAGAACCTCTGTACTGCCGGCTTCAGCCACGCTTGAACCCGGCGATACATTGCAATTGGTGGCGCAGGTGGGGCCGGGTGGGGTAGCATCCTATGCCTGGAGCCCGGCGCTTAATTTAAGTTGTACTTCCTGCGGTAACCCATACCTGGTAGCCGATTCTGACAGGGTAAAAAGAATGATTGCTACCAGCCGGTTTGGTTGTGTGGACACCGCTTATACCAATATAAAAGTACCACCGGCAGATGACTTTACCATTGAACTACACCAGGTGGAATGTGCTGGCGCAGATAGCCTGTATGTGAATTTTACAATACGCAACGGTTTTAAAAGAGGCACGATTCCCAAAGGGCTGGTAGTTACTTTTTATGACGGAAATCCGTTGTCTCCGGCATCGAATATTTTACCACCGTCCTTTAGCGTTCCTGCAAATGTGAATGCAAAACAATTTACTTATAGTGGGCTTATAAAGGCAATGGGAACGGGCAAATTATATGCTGTGGTAAACGATAGTGGTACGGTTCGTCCATTGATATTGCCCAATACGCCAAAGCTGGAAAAAGATTATAGTAACAATATTTACTCATTCGATTATGTAAAATTTAAAGTAACCACAGCGCCGATGCAGGCAACTTTAGAACCCGGTGATACTTTACAATTGACTGCTGCTGCTACACACGGGATAGTGGCATCCTATACCTGGAGCAATTCGAAATTATTAAGCTGTACAGTTTGCCAAAATACAGAACTGGTTGCTGATTCCAACTGGATAAAAAAAGTAATTGCCATTAACCAGTTTGGATGTAAAGACTCTGCGTTCGTTGACATCAAAGTGCCACCGGCCAACGACTATACGATTACAATCAGCGATGTGCAATGTGCCGCAGGGGATAAACTGTACGTGAATTTTACACTCTACAATGCATTCAAACGGGGTGTTATTCCAAAGGGGATCACCGTTTCTTTTTACGATGGTGACCCGGCATTGTCAACTACGCATTTGTTGCCGCCGGTTTATTCAGTGGCAGATACCGCTTTCGCAAAGCAATTTACTTATAGCGGATTTATCAAGGGTATTCCATCAGGTAATATTTACGCGGTTGTAAATGATAGCGGAAAATTAGTGCCGGTGCAACTCCCCGGCAATATTCATTTGCCAGAGAAAGACTATAATAATAATAGTAGCGCCGGTTATTCCTATACACCAGAAATAGTTCAGTTGCAGCCCATGGATACTACCGTATTCAGAACCAGCTCATTTCCATTAAAAATCAATACCACCATTTACAATCCTTCCTCCACTAAATGGTTTGCCGGTTACGGGTATACACTCAGTTGCAGTCAGTGCGCCAGCCCGGTAGTGCAGGTATTTGATAGTACAAAGGTTACCATGCAAACTGAAAATAAATATGGCTGCCTGGTAAAAGGAACTGCTGTGATGAATATTTTTCCACCAGATATGACCATCCGGATTATTGAAACCAATTGTTACTCCAATAGTACCACGCTGGTGAAGTTTGCCATCTGTATGAACAATAATTACGATAGTGTATATGCGAATATCCCGGTGTCCTTTTATGATGCTGTTCCGGGCGGTGGAGCAAGTTTGCTTTCACCAGTGTTTTATACAAACCGGGCACAGCCGGGTAATTGCTATACCTACCAGCATATCATTGCTACGCCCGCTACGGGTAAATTATTTGCCATGGTAAATGATAAGGGAGCAAATTCAGGCACAGTGCCTGCAAAGCAATACAACGAAACCGATTACAACAACAATGTGGACAATTCAGATATTACCGGTTTCAATGTAAGTATTCAGCCCGCTGATACCAGTATCGCCAGGTTAGGAACGGTGCAACTAACTACTACGGTTGCAGGCGGTGTATTATCATCCTGGCTATGGAAACAGGATCCATTCCTGTCCTGTACAAATTGTTTGAATCCTGTGGTTATGCCCGGCTATACGAAGCAGTATGTATTGATAGCCCGCAATGAATATGCCTGCACTGATACCGCTTATGCAGTTGTAAAAACGTACACCGGAGGATTGATAAATATGCCTTCCGCCTTTTCGCCAAACCGGGATGGATTGAATGATGTTTTTTATATTCTTGCCGCGGTAAGTGTAAATACCATAAAGGAATTTGCGGTCTTCGACCGGTGGGGTAAAAAGGTTTTCGAAACCGGCAATATTGCCCCCAACGATCCGCGGCATGGCTGGGATGGAACAATCAAAGGGGTTGAAGCCGCTCCTGGCACTTATGTTTACCTGGTGAAAATACCAGGAGCAAATGGAAAGAACCAGGTATTTAAAGGGACAATTATATTGATAAGATAGATTAGCTATTTACTGCACGCTGCAATATTTTCATTCTCTTATTTATTGAGGAACGGAAAAGAGAGTCATTGACCTGGATGATGAGTTATTGACCATTCAATCTCGTTTATTTAGTGCTTTATCCTTCACGCAAAGACGCAAAGGAATAAAATAAGGCGCAAAGAAAATACAAAATCAGCTTTGCATCTTTTTTTCTTTGCGTGAAAGTTTTCTTAAGTCAACGAAATTATTTCACCATTTACCATTCACCACTTACCAGTTCACAGCCACCTTGCCCATGCTCTTTCTCGATTCCAGGAAATCATGCGCTTCAGCAATTTCGGTTACCGGAAATATTTTACCAACGGATGGAATAAAAATGCCCTCTTCCGTTAACCGCACCACTGCCTCCAGGCAACGCTGCAATATTTCCGGATGATCATCTGCTATTCGAAGCATATTAATTCCGATCATCGATTTGGATGCGGTCATAAACATAACGGGATGGTAGAAACCAAAAGCCAATGCGGATTTTATTTTACCCAAAATATGCTGATTACTCATTTCAGCAGCACCATAGCAAATGATCCTTCCACCTGATGCCAGCGATCGAAATCCTTTTTTCACAGACTTTCCCCCAACGGCATCAAAAATCACATCTACGCCTTTACCATCGGTTATTATTTTTATCTCCGTTTCAAAATCCTGTGTATTGTAATTGATTGGATATTGCACACCTGATTTACCAAGGTGTTGCAGCTTTTCTTCCGAACCTGCGGTAGAAAATATTTCGCATTCTTTATATTTTGCATATTGTATCAATGCTGTACCTACACCGCCGGCCCCTGATTGAATCAATACTTTATCTCCTTTGTGAAGATTAACCATTTCTGCAGCAGCAAAATAAGCCGTGCAAAACTGGGTGGTAAGTGCGGTAGCTGTTGCGGCATCCAAAGCAGGCGGTATAACCGAGGTGGCTCGGGCATCTGTAACGGCATATTCCGCATATCCACCAAACCGGGTCATAGCGGTTACGCGGTCTCCCTCTTTTACATTGATTACATCTTTACCTGTTTCAGTTACGATGCCGGCTACATCATATCCAAGTACACAGGGTATAGGTGGTGCTTCTTTGTACATTCCCCTTCGTGCCATTACATCGGCGAAATTGAGACCGAATGCTTCTACCTGGATTAGTACCTGCCCGGCACCGGGCACAGGAACTGGTATTTCACGTATTTCAAATGCACCGGAAGCTGCACCTTGTTTTACTAAAAAAACTGCTTTCATTCTAATTTAATTAAGTAAATATTTTATCAATACCCGTTTGTATTTACAACAAGCTGGTTCAATAACGGTTTAAAAGTAGCGTTTATAATTTTTGCAAAAAATAAATTGAGGAATTATTGGGGTTGCATAAAATAATATATTGTTTTTCGAGTTCTAATCGCGGTATTTATACCTGGTATTGTTGATATTATCATGCAGTTATTTTTTTAAATAAAATATAATTTTCCATGATACCGGTATGACCGATTTCGTTAAAAGCAATTCATAAGTTGTTTTGAAAGAGCGGATAGTATGGAATGGATGAACTTATGATCCGGAGTTGTTAGGGTTGACAGAGAATGTGTTAAAACACAGGCTTGAACAACTTCGAATCTAAATTAATATGCAGGCGGGTAGTAATATGTTTACAAAAGGCGCAGTATTTCAACTATACGTGGGAAGTTCTTTTTCTTTTTATTTTGCAGATTAATTCATTGAGTACACTTAATAACAATTATTACCGGTAGAATCAAATTAGTTTATACGGAACTCATTTTTATAATTGCTATATCCTTAATGAATTGTTGCTGCAACATAAACCTGTGCATCCAGTAAAATGATATTTATTATAACGCTATTTATAACCCAAATCAAAATTTAAAAAATCCCTATTTACCAGTGGCAGTAGTTTGTAGCTGTTGAACCCTTAAAAAACCAATTATGAAAAAACATTACCTGGCAGTTAGTTTACTGTGCAAAAAACTATTCATTAAAACCCCTTGCTTGTATGTAGTAATATCATTTGTAACCATATTTTTTTCGCAAATGAGTACTGCACAAACTACCTGGAATTTTTCCACCGCAGCAACCCTTACAAAGCCAAACGGATTTTATTATACAGATGCGGACATTACTATTGGCGGTGTAAACTATAAATTAACCCATCTTGGAAACGGAAATTTTGCCAACCAGGCCAACGGAGGAAACGGTAATACGGCATCGCTAAAGAAGGACGGTGCGGGCGGTGACTTTCTAAAAATTGAAAGAGCTGATGGGCTGCCATTTCAATTTTATGGCTTATGGCTAAAAACAGCCAGTATGTATAGTCCGCCCTTCTACCAGCCACCCTATTACAATATAAAATATTATGATCAGAACAGTAGCGAAATAGTTGCAGAAACATTCTCTTCCAATAATCTGAATGAAACAATTACCATTTCAAAAAACCTTAAAGTCAAATATGTGAATGTCACATTAAATGCGATATTATATTTTGTAATCGATGATCTTATTGTGGGGCCAGCGGCCGCTTCAGCACCTACGGTATCATCCACTTCCATTAACCAGTTTACTTCCGGTTCTGCAGTATTGGGTGGTAATGTTACATCGGATGGAGGTGCTTCAGTAGCAGAGCGTGGTATTGTTTACAATACAACGGGTAATCCCACTACCACAGATACCAAGGTACAGAATGGTACCAGTACAGGTTCGTTTACCCAAACCGTAACCGGTCTTGCCAGCAATACCATGTATTACGTAAAGGCTTATTCAATCAATTCGGTTGGCACCAGCTACGGCAGCCAGCTGAGTTTTACGACGGCTTCACCATTCGTAATGGCACAAACGCATTATTTTAATACTGCCTGGGTAAGCACCAGTTCGCAGCCAAGCCCGTTTACTAAATTTGTAGAAGGGTGGGATATTACAGCTACCAGTACGGGCACCGGTCTTGTTTCTGTGTCAAGAATAACAAGTACAACAGGCACCTCTGCAGTAGGTGAGGGAGTAGCTTCAGCGAGAGCTTTTAGTTCTACGAGTGCGGAAAACCTGGTATCCATGGCAGTGAAGGCCAATAACAACAGTGTTTTTGATTTGCAAAGCTTTAAATTCAAATACCTTGTAAAGACGCCGGGGTCTTCATTTGGTACCATTACCGTAACTGGTTATCGCAATGCTATGGCCGTTCCAGGGGCGGTGGTTTCATTAACCAATGTAGCGGAAGCAACAACAAGTTCTTATGCATACTCAACATTTAATTTAACGGCAAACAACAATTTTAATAACATCGACCAATTTATTATTACGGTATCTAACCCGGTAAATTCAGCCCGCTTAAGTGCCATTGATATTGATGCATTAAACATTGCGGCAGCTTCCACCTTACCATTAACGCTGGTGCAATTTACGGGGAAGGCAGATAAGGGCCTGGCCCATTTACAATGGAAAACAACACAGGAACAAAACACTGCCAGTTTCCAGGTAGAGTACTCAACCGATGGTTCCAGCTTTAGAACAGTGGGAAATGTTACTGCAGCCGGTAACAGCGCTACCGAATCAAACTATTCATTCACTCATCCTCAAACCGTTGCCGGTATTAATTTCTACCGGTTAAAGATGGTAGACAGAGATGCAAAATATAGTTATAGCCCGGTAGTAAAAGTACAGGTAAGTTCAAAAACGGATGTATTGGTGATGTATCCCAATCCAATTACAGGTGATCATTTTACCATTGAGCCTGCAGGAAACAGCAGTAACTTAATTACTTACACTATTTATAACAATGCAGGTATTTCAATAAAGGAAGGGACTATTACTCAACCTTCCCAAAAAATATTAGTTGACAAGCTGCCAAGGGGTAATTATTTTATCCGGCTAAGTAACGGGCAGGCGGGCAAATTGTTAAGGCAGTAAAATAACGGCTCATCCCCCGGTTTTAAAAGGCCGGGGGATTTTTTTACCATGTTGGCTGGAATTTACCATTCATAAACGTCATTGATTTTTGAAGCGGCCAATTAGGCAATTACTTCATATTCTTTGCTTTTTATTGCAATATTATATTATCAAGAGCGTTGTATAGGGTAGTTTTATCAATCCAACATCTTTTTATGAGCCGCTTCGCAAATATTCCAACGTGGGTGATAGCCATTTACTCTTTTTTCTGTTTACTACAGGTAAGCATCCGGATGGAGCAAATGATTGAATCATTTCAGGAAAATCAAACCAGTTTTAATTTCCAGGGCAATCGGTTTCATATATTACCCAATCGTTCCTTTGTAGTGGACGAATCGCTGGCACAATACGGCATAAATGTAAATTATAAAGATAAGTTGAATTAGCTAAAGCCATCCCCGGAAAACGATAACAAGAGAGACAAAATAAACATGATTGTATAAATCACTGTAGTAAGCCTATTTAAAAATTAAAACTAAATTATAAACGGCGCCAGTATTTTGGGATTTATTTTATTAAAATAAACTGCAAAATTATTTTAAAACTCAAAACTGGACTGAATTTTGCTGCTTGAAGGCGTTGCCATATAACGAAAGAATCTAAAAATACCTTCAAACAAAAAGTAGAAGTTTTATTACAGAAGGATAGTACAATCAGCTATAATGAGCTATTTTTTTAGTCGTTTCTTTGTAAGGCAATATTGATTCATAATAACCTATCAAAAACTTAATCCTACAATTTTGAAATTTTATGTCCATACGCACTAAATCCTACGACTCCATTGTTCAAATTTTTACAAGTTTGTGCTTAAGCCATGTAAAGGAACAGCTCACAGAAAATTTAGTTTACTATTGTCCTAATCCGGCAAGTTTTATTTGTGATGGCCAGCTTTTTTCAATTGTACACAACCGGTCATTAATTTTGGATGAATCCCTCGCACAGTATGGGGTTAATCTAAATTTCCGTGATAGTTTTAACTGATTACGCTCGGCAATCAGGTCAACAGCACAACTCAATCTTTTCATTACTACATCCATCGCATTTATAAGCGGTCATCATATTTTGTGAGAAATACACCCTGGTTAATAGCCGGGGTTTTTAGTTTGATAATGTGGTAAATTGATTGTTCCCGAGTCATACATTTTCACAATTGTAAAAGAAACACGATTATTCCCATTGCAAAGCCCACCAATGCAAGCCAGCTAATCTTTTTCAAATACCAGATAAAATCAATTTGTTCAATTCCCATTACCGCTACGCCGGCTGCCGAGCCAATGATGATGGCACTGCCACCGGTACCAGTTGCTAAAGCAAGGAATTGCCAGAAAGGATGGTCAGTTGGATAAGTATTTAAATCGTACATTCCCTGGGCAGCTGCTACCAATGGCACATTATCTACAAGGGAGGAAAGCAAGCCCAATGCAATGCCAATCAGGTAATCATTTTTTAAAGTACTGCTAAGGGTGGTTGCTACCATCTTCAGAATACCAATGGATTGCAATGCTGAAACAGCCAATAAAATTCCGAGGAAAAATAATATACTGGGGGTATCTATTCTTTGTAAAGCACGGGCTACGGTAAATTTCTCTACGTATTCAGCGGCTTTATTTTTGTGTATGATGGAATTGACTATCCACATTAAGCCAAGTGCCAGCAACATACCCATAAATGGTGGCAGGTGCGTAACAGTTTTAAAGGCAGGTACAAAAAGTAAAAAGCCAATACCCGAAAAGAGCACGATATTACTTTCCCGGCTTTCTTTCTGAGTACTTTCTGTTGCCATAACCTTATCAAATTTTTTCCCTCTAAACCGCCAGGACATGATCAGCACCGGAAGAATACATACTGCAAGGCTCGGCAGTATCAGTTGCTTAATAATATTTAGTGCGGTTATCTGTTTGCCAATCCACAGCATCGTGGTGGTAACATCGCCCAGCGGCGACCACGCACCACCCGCATTGGCCGCAATCACTATCATGCCTGCAAACCACAACCTGTCTTCTTTATCACTTAATATTTTTGCGCACAACGAAGTCATTACAATTGACGTGGTTAAATTATCCAGCAAGGCAGATAAAAAAAAGGTAATTCCTGTTATAATAAACAAAAGCTTTTGTTTGCTGGTGGTGCTTATTTTTTTTGTGATGATTCCAAACCCATTGTGAGAGTCTATTAACTCTACTATGGTCATGGCACCTAATAAGAAAAATAAGATGGAAGCGATTTCGCCCAGATGATGGAGCAGTTCTTCATCAACAATATCTGTGGAAGAACTCTGCAGAATGTAAATAGTCCAGCATAAAACGCCGGTTATTAATGCGCTGGCTGCTTTATTTAACTTTAACGGATGTTCAAAAGCGATGGCAATATATCCCAATATAAATACGGCAGTTATTAAAAATATGATCATTGCAGGAAGTAATTTTTTGTGGTAAAGATATGGCAAATAAAAACCGGCACCTTACGGCGAAAGGAACGGGGCTTTGGATGTTTAAGTAAAAATAACCTGCCGCTTGATGGATAGGGATAAAATCCTTCCAAATAAATAATCACTCATTTAGTTTTGTTGCCTGATTTAATCAAGTATGCTAAAAATATTACCCAACTGTCATTTACACGACTAACTGCAACCTGCCCTGCTATCTATCTTTATCAAATGGTAGTTATGCTGCTTCATTGATGAGGTTGCCGGTTTATAGCAGCAACATAATTTCCACCACTTAAATAATAACTGACAGACTAGTTAAATGGCGAAAAAAAGTTTTAAAAAATTGAAAGGAAAATGAAATACCAACGTATTCAATAATAAACAATAATAACTGCTGACATGAATCGAACTACAATTACAATCATTTTTAGTATTCTTAGCTCCTTTACACTGCTTGCACAGGAGCCATTGCGAAAGGCACATTTTAATCTAAAAGACGGTATCGCCATACAGGGATACGATCCCGTGGCATATTTTAAACTGAACAAAGCCGTAAAGGGGAGCAAGGATATTTCAATTTACCACCAGGGCACTGCCTACTTTTTTTCTTCCACAGAAAATAAGGAAGATTTTAAAAAGAATGCTTCCAAATACGAACCCGAATATGGAGGTTGGTGCGCCTACGCTATGGGAGCATCCGGCGAAAAAGTAGTAATTGATCCGTCCACCTTTAAATTGGTGAATGGCAAACTCTATTTGTATTACAATAAGTTTTTCACAAATACCTTAAAGGACTGGAATAAAGACGAGCCAAACCTAAAGGCTAAGGCAGATGCCAACTGGAACAAAGTATTTCATTAATCATTCATAAAATTATACAAAATGGGATTTACCAACGTAAAATCAATAGGCCCCTGGGTATTGCGTTTGATAGCAGCGGTTATCATGATGCAAACACTTTATTTTAAATTTACGGCTTCCGAAGAATCCGTCTATATTTTTACCACCCTGGGCATGGAGCCCTGGGGCAGAATAGGAATTGGTGCAATGGAATTAATTGCAGCGATCCTGGTATTGTATCCACGTACATCCGTGTATGGCGGTTTGCTCGCAATGGGATTGATGAGCGGAGCCATCTTCTTTCATCTTACAAAATTAGGGATTGTAGTAATGAACGATGGTGGTCAATTGTTCGTATATGCAATACTGGTATTTGGTGCAAGTCTTGCACTGGTATTGATGCAACGCACTCAAATTTATTCATTGATACATTTAAAAAGTAAATATTGGTTATGAAGAATCTATTTGTAATAGCGATGTTTTCGCTTATGGTTAATGTGGCCACGGCCCAATCAAAACCGGTTCCGGTACAAAGCCAATGGGTTGACCTTGCGGCAACAATCGGTAGTTCGCAGGGGTCCGCTGCATTGTCTTATGTGCATACCTGGAAGATAGGAAAAAGGAAAAAGCTGGAAGCCGGTATAGGCGCAAGGTTTACATCCATGTTTGGCGAAAAAATAAACTATATTACTGCACCTGCAAAACTGGCAAGAACAAATACAACTCCTTTTTTGATTGTTTTTGCGGGGCAGAATATTAAGAACTGGGATACGCTGACGGTACAACGGCCTTTTGTAAATTCATTGAACCTGTCTGCAAACTTTGGATATAATTTTAATAAAAAATGGAGTGCAGTCTTTAATATTGATCTCATTGGATTTTCATTCGGCTCAAAATCATCTGCCATACTTACCAGCAATGGTATAGCAAGGACGGAACCCGCTGCAAAGCCTGCGGGCTTCAATGCGCTGCTAACCGGAGATCTTGATTACGGAAGTCTAAACTCTGAATTTGCAGTAAAATACAGGGTGAATGACCGCTGGGCAATAAGGGCGGTGTACCAGTTCCTGTTCACAGAATATAAAACCACTACCATCAAGCAAACAGCTCCGGATGGAACAATGGTGGATCGGTTTCGCAATAAGACCAATAATCTTGGAGCGGCAGTATCCATGTATTTTTAAATTTTTAATTAAAAACTGTATGAAAAATTATTTATTTTCATTTTTAGTGAGTATTATTTTCATGAGTGCCTGTAAGAAAGAAAATAATACACCTACCGCACCAGTTGTGGAAGCGGTTGATACTACCGCACGGGTTAAGAATACCGGTGCCTTCGTAAATGGACCGTACGGTAATGTTTCCGGAACGGTAAAGATTCTGGTGAAGGATGCAAAGCTTAGCCTGGTGCTTGAGAACGTAACAATTTCCAATGGGCCCGATCTGCGTGTGTATTTGTCGAAGGAATTGTTACCAATCAATTTCATTGATCTTGGCAAATTAAAATCTGTAAGCGGTACGCAAGTGTATGATATTTCCGGGATGCCGGATTTTAAAGAATACAAATATGCATTGATTCACTGCCAGCTATTTAATCACCTTTTTGGAAGCGCCCTCTTAAAATGATGATAGTGAAAAATATAGTCCTTTCTTTTGCAGTAATGCTAGTTGCAGCAAGTACATTTGCACAGAGTTATACACCGGTTGATAATGGTTCTGGTATTACTTTTTCAATCAGGAACTTTGGGTTGACTGTGAATGGTAGTTTTAAAGGATTGAAAGGGAAGGTTACTTTTAATCCATCTAATCTTTCCGCCTCCTTTATTTCGGTAACAGTAGATGCTGCTTCTATCAATACCGAAAATGCTTCCAGGGACAAGCATTTAAAAAAAGAGGAATACTTTAATGCAGAGAAATTTACACAGCTCATTTTTGTATCTGGCAAAATATCCAATTCCAGCAAAGCTGGTATTTTATTCCTGGAAGGGAAAATTACTATCAAAGGAGTTACCAAATCTGTTTCATTTCCTTTTACTGCCACACCAAAAGCAGATGGCTATTTGTTTGAAGGCACATTTAAGTTGAACAGAAGGGATTTTGGGGTTGGGGGTAAAAGCCTGGTGATGTCGGATAATCTTTCCGTATCATTGTCTGTTTTTGCTAAAAAGAATTGATCCCGGCTAATACAACATAGCTTGTTTTTAGCTTGCTCCGGCATTAGTATGTAAGCAAC
Organism: Chitinophagales bacterium; assembly: GCA_038213285.1. GTDB lineage: Bacteria > Bacteroidota > Bacteroidia > Chitinophagales > Chitinophagaceae > Ferruginibacter. The sequence continues at coordinate 1,389 of JBBQTL010000136.1, read as the reverse complement.
TGTCGTTATCTTAGCAGGTTATTGCAAAAAGATTTTCCAGGCTTTAAAATACAAAATAAAAAAAATCTACTTATGTATTTGCACCTTGCAGTTAAAAAAGTATTTGAGCAGTTAAGCGAGACGTTGCAGCAGCTTTCACCCAGGCAGTATGTACAGGCGGTTAACGCTTTGCGGAATGCCACCATCGGGCAACATGTAAGGCATATCATCGAATTGTTTATTGAATTGGATAAGGGCTATGACGGAGGCATTGTAAACTACGATCAACGTAAAAGAGACCTTCGGCTTGAAACTGATATTCAGTTTGCAATGGATACTTTAATACATTTTCACCTCCTGCTAAATAAAGTGGATAAACCGTTGGTACTCGAATTTGATTATAGCGAAAACTCAACTGAAATAGTAGCGGTTGCAACCAATTACCAGCGTGAATTAATATACAACCTGGAGCACGCCATTCACCACATGGCACTTATCCGGGTTGGCCTTTGCGAAGTATCCGATATCGTCGTTCCGGAAAATTTCGGAGTTGCTACATCCACTATTAAACACCGGAACGCATGTGTACAGTAACATTTATCAGGGTAAACAATTCATTTTTTCTTACTTCGAACCGGGATGAAAAAGTGCAGCGCAGCCAGGCACTTCCGCCCAGGATTTATCAACAGGATGATGGAGCCCTGCTCTATCCAAAAGATGCTGATGCGGGTGGTACCTGGATTGCTTTAAACGATAATTTAAATGCTGCTGTATTATTGAATGGCGCATTTGTTAACCATCCATCACAAGCGCCTTACCTGCGAAGCCGGGGATTGGTGTTAATTGATATTCTTGCAGCGCCTTCTCCCTTTGATCGTTTTTTACAAATCCAGCTTGAGGGCGTTGAACCATTTACACTGATCCTGTTTGAAAATTTTAAATTGTATGAATGTCGCTGGGACAGCACAAAAAAATATAACCAGCAACTGGGTATTGATCAAAATTATATCTGGAGCAGTGCCACATTATATAATCAATCTGCACAAACAAAAAGAGCTGACTGGTTTGAAAAATGGCAGCGCAATCATACACAACCATTGCAGGCTGATATTTTTCATTTTCACCAGTTTGCAGGTGACGGGGATGAACGGAATGATATACGAATGAACCGGGAAGGTGAATTATTTACGGTAAGCATTACCGGCATACAGGTAACCAAACACACTGGTACGATGAATTACCTTGATTTAAAAGATGGAGCTACCTACATTCAAAAATTCATTCCTTCTAAAATTGATGTGGCTTGAAAAGCAGTGGCAACCATGAAAAAATTATTAAGCAAACCGGCATTTATTAAGCTTTTCAATTGGGAGTATTGGCCATTCAATGTGGTGTACGGCCCACTGTATT
>JBBQTL010000135.1:0-15703 GCA_038213285.1 Chitinophagales bacterium | reverse complement strand
ACCTGTACACCGTAATATGATTCTACTGCTTTTTTAATTTCCAGTTTGTTAGCCTTTCTGCCTACCACAAAAGCATATCGATTCATTTTTTCAGTTTGTTTGTTTATCTTCTCAGATAAGATCGGCTTTACTAAAACTTCAGACAGTTTCATGTCAAATTAATTTGAAAATTTAAAAATTCGAAAATTCGAAAATTGCGACTCATTTTCACATTGAGCAATTTTCACATCTTCACATTTGCTTTATGCTTCTACTACTTCTTCTTCTTCTGTAAAAATCTTCGCTACACTTTCAGTAAAAACCAACACGTTGGCGTTTACAATATCATATGTATTTACATCGCTTAATAGAGTACCCTGTACACCAGGTATATTTCTTAAACTCAGGTAAACGTTTTCGCTATCTTCCCCTAAAACAAATAATGTCTTTTTATCGCCAACTTGTAAGCTCTTCAAAATACCTGCAAATTGCTTTGACTTTGGAACGTCCATTGTTACATCTTCTACCACTACGATTGCATTTTCTTTTGCCTTGTAACTTAAAGCACTGATTTTAGCCAGGTCCTTTACTTTACGATTCAATTTAAAATCATAAAGATGCGGTTTTGGTCCAAAGATAGAACCACCACCTTTATAAATAGGACTACGTAAATTACCTTTACGTGCGCCACCGGTTCCTTTCTGCTTTACTAATTTCTTAGATGAACCGTTTGCTTCCGCTCTTGTTTTTACTTTATGGGTACCCTGACGCTGGGCAGCTAAATACTGCTTTACAGCTAAGTAAACAACATGATTGTTAGGTTCTGCACCGAAAATTTCCTCAGGCAACTCAATGGTTCTGCCTGTTTTAGCGCCTTGTATATTTAAAATTTCTACTTGCATGTTTTTTAATTTGCTAACGTGCTAATTTGCTGATTTGCTAATTAATCCACTTTATTTTTTAAAAACTCTTTTTCAATTTTTTCATTAGCACATTAGCTTATTAGCTAACCAGCTAATTCGTTTTTTACTTTTGTATTAAAACGATTGAACCATTGTGGCCAGGTACAGAACCGCTAACCAATATGTAATTTTTTTCAGAAAAAATCTTTACAACCTTCAATCCTTTCATTTTCACTTTATCCTGACCCATACGGCCACCCATTCTCATACCCTTGAATACTCTTGAAGCATCAGATGAGTTACCAATTGAACCCGGAGCCCTGGAACGGTCATGCTGGCCATGGGATTGTCCGCCCACACCATGAAAACCATGACGTTTTACAACACCTTGGAAACCCTTTCCTTTGGTGGTACCCACTACTTCAACTTTATCGCCTTCGGCAAAAATGTCAACAGTGATGGTTTCGCCAACGGACTGAGTTAATTCGCTATCGCGTATTTCTTTTACTACTTTTTTAGGGGATGTCTGAGCTTTGGCGAAGTGATTTACCTCAGCTTTAATGGAGTGCTTTTCTTTCTTGTCGCCGAATGCGATCTGGAGGGCATTGTATCCGTCTGATTCTACGGTTTTCTTTTGTGTAACCACACATGGTCCTGCTTCAATGATTGTAACGGCCGTTTGTCTGCCTGTTGCATCAAAGACACTGGTCATGCCAATCTTCTTTCCAATAATACTTTTCATTGTATCTTTTTTTTATCCAGCGCTCCGTTTTTATTGCGGAGTTAGATGTTTCAATATTTTAAATAAGAACTAACCCTTTGCCTCCCCCTTTACTTTAATCAGTATGGGATGGTTCATCAGGCCTTGATCTCAACATCTACACCACTAGGCAGGTCTAATTTACTTAGCGCATCAACCGTACGGCTGCTGCTGGTGTATATGTCTAATAAACGTTTGTGTGTACACAGTTGAAACTGTTCACGTGCTTTTTTATTAACGTGAGGAGAACGCAATACAGTAAAAATTTTCTTGTGCGTTGGTAAAGGAATGGGGCCTGTTACAACTGCACCGGTACTACGTACCGTTTTTACGATTTTCTCAGCCGACTTATCAACCAGGTTATGATCGTAAGACTGTAATTTTATTCTGATTCTCTGTGACATATTTAAAGAACTTTAAACTTTCGTTTTTTAATTTGGAGTGCAAAGGTAGGGGGATGGATTGAAATAGCAAAGGGAATGTAAAAAGTTTTTTAAGATTTCTTTTAATGCCTGATTTTTATGTCTGCTGTCTGATTTTGGGATGTCTGAATTGTTGACGCCTGGTGTCCTTCAACCGGATTTTCGATCCTAAACGAAATGCCTTTAACTCAGACATTAATAAATCAGACATCAAACATTAATGGGTTTATTTGACTATAACCACCTGTTCAACCATAAGCAAAGGCAGGTTTTTAAACCGTAAAATGATATTGGCCACGGTGACGATGTCTTTTTGACAATATACTGCAATGCGCTGCAGATCTTTTTCTTTCCAATACACATCACCCACCATACTGCCATCAATATCATCTTTTGGTGAGGGTACGTTTAAGGCTGCTGCCAATAGTTTGAGAGAGGTATAATTTTTATAATCCCCAAAGCGCCAATACTGGAAAGTGTCCACCATATTGGTTTCCCAGGGTTTCATATTCTGAAAATCCAGGTAGCCCGGAATGGCGAGCCCGTTAATCAGCAACCGTCTGCATAAAAACGGGATATCAAATTCCTTTATATTATGACCGGTAAAACTCCACCGGTTATGCACGGCTTCCAGTTGATTGATCGTTTTTACAAACTGCTGCAGCAACTCCTTTTCATTTTCCCCAAACAGCGATTTTACCCGAAACTGGTACTGGTCCATTTCCTTTTTAAAATAGCCGATGCTAATGCAAACCACTTTGGCAAATTCTGCCATTACCCCGGCCCGCTGCGGATAATATTCTCCCACAGAAGTATTTTCGGGTAGCGTTCGAATCACTTTTTCCTCCCATAAATGCTGCCACTCCGAATCCATCGCCTCAAAGTCTTTTCGTTCAGATACTGTTTCAATATCAATCACCAGGAAATTTTCTAAAGGCATTTTTACGATCATAGTGCAGGTTTATCAGCTAAATATAAGGAAAGGGCTGCTTTTTTGCAACCATTTGAAACAATTATGCCCTGGCTAACCGTTTCGACCCCGGACACAGTTGATAGATTTACTATTTCAATAACCCACAAAAACCATTGGTTATGTACAAACTAATTGCCCCTAAACTTAAAGTGCCCCAAAAAGTAATTACAAAAAGGGATACAAAAAAGGCTTTGACTGCAGCGGTACGTTTCGTCCGGTGAATAAAAAAATATTAGAAAATCGAAAAATAAATCAGTTGAAAAGCAAAAAACGCCACCAGTGAAACCGGAGAGTTTTTAGAATTAAAAAACGATGAAAGCGGCACAAAAACGACCACCTGGGCTAATAAAGTAAATCCCGACATGTACATATTGGCAACCAGATGCTCAATATAATTATAACCCGCCTTGCTGTAAAATAACCAGTAGATGAGTGCTATCAATGGGAGTGCAAGCATAGCCACATTATTGGAATGCTTATTCATAAAACCCCTTGCTTTCGCGGCACGTTCATAAATCCTCATTACATTAGCCCGCTTTGCTTCGTTGGGGATTTTGTTTAATTCAGGATGTTCCTTCAACACATCCACCGATGTGTGAGGTTTATCATTCAACGTAAATACAAAAACGTAAATAGTAGCTACAATCAGGAAGAAACTGAAAGGAGGAAAGTATTTTTTTCGTTTACCCTGTACAAATTCCCTTGCTACCGTGCCTGTTTTGGTAGCCAGTTGAAGCAATAAATGAAAAATGCCCTTATCAGCGTGAGTAAAATAATGAACCGCGTCGTGGGTAACATCATGCCAGCTAAGCCGGTGCAGGTGGGCTTTTTGTCCGCAGCTGGAACAAAAATGTTGATCCTGAATTAATGGCTGGTTGCAGTTAGCACAATTGGAGGACATAGTGATGGCTTACTTTATTGGGAAATTAAAGTTTTAAGATAAATCTTTTAACAATACGGAGAAGCATCATAGCTAATACTATTGGAATTATTTTTGGTAACTACATTATCAAATTGTCCATTTGCTTTCTTGGCTGGCATAAAAAACGACCAAGTTTAATATGCCGCTCTACATCGCCACTCCTTGTTTGCTAAAGGCATTTGGTAAATACCTCGTATCTCCCCTTATTTTTGAGGTTTCAATTTGCAACCTCAAACGACTGCTTTTCGTTTGGTATTCGATAAAGGGAGTTCTGGGGCAGAACACATAAACTAACCCGGGATTAAGACTATACAATAATGCCGCCATAAAACACATCTGTTAGGTTCATAAAAATAACAACCCCGCACTCACGTACGGGGTTGTTGTTTTCATAAAATATCTGCATCCCTGTTCTCCCCTTTAGGAAAGTTAGAGGGGGCCTAATCATCCACCTTCTGCTTACCTTTTTGCTTGGCTATCACCGTTTCTGCAATATTATTTGGTGCAGGACTGTAATGGCTAAACTCCATGGTAGAAGTAGCACGACCTGATGATAATGAACGCAGTTGGGTTACATAACCAAACATTTCGCTCAAAGGCACTTTGGCCTTGATAACCTGTACACCATGTTTACTATCCATACCTTCCAACATACCGCGACGACGGTTTAAATCGCCCGTTACATCACCCATGTACTGATCCGGTGTAAGTACTTCAACTTTCATGATTGGCTCAAGCAACACTGGCTTTGCTTTACGGCCTGCTTCGCGATAACCTTGTTTGGCACACAATTCAAAACTCATCGCATCACTATCCACCTGGTGAAAACTACCATCAAACACGCGTACTTTCATGCTCTCCATCGGGTAGCTTGCCAATACACCTGTTGTCATAGCGGTTTCAAAACCTTTCTGAATGGCAGGAACAAATTCTTTTGGAATAGATCCACCAAACAAACCGTTTACAAACTGGAAGTTAGTTTTTCCTTCTTTCAAAAACTCTTCATCAGCGGGCCCTATTTCAAACACGATGTCGGCGAATTTACCACGACCACCGGTTTGTTTCTTCAGCGTTTCCCTGTGCTCAATGGTATTCTGGAATGCCTCTTTATATGCAACCTGTGGTGCACCCTGGTTAATTTCAACCTTAAACTCACGACGCATACGATCTACAATGATCTCCAGGTGCAACTCACCCATTCCACTTAAAATGGTTTGGCCGGTTTCTTCATCTGTTTTTACACGGAGGGTTGGATCTTCTTCCACCAGTTTGGCAATCGCCATACCCATTTTATCCACATCGGCCTGAGTTTTTGGCTCAACTGCTACAGAGATTACCGGTTCTGGGAAAGTCATGGCTTCCAGTACAATCGGATTATCTTCGTTACACAAAGTATCACCTGTTTTGATATCCTTAAAACCTACCGCTGCGCCAATATCTCCAGCTTCAATATAATCAACCGGGTTTTGTTTGTTAGCATGCATCTGCATGATACGACTGATACGTTCATTTTTGCCGGTACGGGTATTCAATACGTACGAACCTGAATCCAAACGGCCACTATATGCCCGGAAGAACGCTAAACGACCTACGAAAGGATCGGTCATGATCTTAAATGCCAATGCACTAAACGGTTCCTTGGTATCGCAATGACGGAAAATTTCTTCACCGGTATCAGGATTGGTTCCTTTTACTGCCTCAATATCCATTGGTCCGGGTAAATAACGAACAATTGCATCCAATGCAGTTTGTACACCTTTGTTTTTAAAAGATGAACCACACATCATTGGTATAATGCTGATATCGATGGTTGCTTTACGGATCGCTTCATGAATTTCGTCTTCAGTAATCGTATTAGGATCATCAAAGAATTTTTCCAGCAGTTTTTCATCGTAATCAGCAACGGCCTCAATTAAATGCTGCCTCCACTCGGCTACCTCTTCTTTCATATCTTCCGGAATGGGCACTTCATTATAAGTCATACCCAGACCGGCTTCGTCCCACACCATGCCCTTCATGGTAACCAAATCCACTACGCCTGTAAAATTATCCTCAGCGCCAATCGGCAACTGCAATGGCACTGCTTTAGCGCCAAGCATTTCCTTGATCTGTTTTACCACGTTTAAGAAATCAGCACCGGCACGGTCCATTTTATTTACAAATCCTACACGTGGCACTTTATATTTATTAGCCTGCCGCCAAACGGTTTCAGATTGTGGTTCTACGCCGGATACAGCGCAAAACAATGCCAGTAAACCATCCAGTACACGCAAGGAACGCTCCACCTCTACCGTGAAATCCACGTGACCGGGCGTATCAATAATGTTGAATTTGTATTGTTTTGTATCGGGTGTCTTTTTATTTTGCACCATTGGGAAGTTCCAAAAGCAGGTGGTGGCAGCACTTGTAATTGTAATCCCTCTTTCCTGTTCCTGTGCCATCCAGTCCATGGTAGCGGCGCCATCATGCACCTCACCAATTTTATGATTCACCCCGGTATAATATAATATACGCTCGGTGGTGGTAGTTTTGCCTGCATCAATATGCGCCGCAATACCAAAATTTCGCTGATAACGTAAATCTCCCATTGTATTTGATTATTATATGTTTTTAAAATTAATTGTGAGCCCGGCCAATAGTTCGCTTTTCAGCTTCATTGGCGTCGCACTCTTGTACCTTATAACTATGTTGAACAAAGCCCCTCCGAAAGAGGGAAAACTATTAACCCGTAAGTACTGGGTTGCCGTGATATGATTATTTTACTCTCATGATATGCTAAATAAATTGCAGCTACAACCAAATTTCCAATACTATGCTGAACTTTTTAGCGCCGCAAAGGTAGGGGGATTTTCTTAATTTACAAACAGGTGAAGAATATGTCTGATGTATGATTTATTGATGTCTGATTTCCCTTTGTTCAATCCCAATTAGCAATCCCCCAGCATTGGGCTTTTTAAAGTCATAAAATAAATAACCATTTCAAATATGAATTAGACAAACTGGAAGAGTTGTAAAATTAAATCCAAATCAGACATCATAAAATCAGACATCAGACATTGAAGAAAATAGGTCCGATGAAAGATACCGGTCGCCCCGATCGCACACAATAAATACGATCACTCCTTCTTCCAGTTCTTTCGAAAGTTCAATAGCAGCATGCGCTGCTCCCCCACTGCTCATTCCACTAAAAATGACCTCCTCCTTTGCGAGGCGCCTGGCCATTACACGTGCATCTTTTTCAGCGATTTCAATAACCCGGTCTACCCTGCTTTTATCAAAGATGGTAGGTAAGTATGCTTCGGGCCATTTACGAATACCGGGTATTTTTGATCCGTCTGTAGGTTGGCATCCTATAATCTGAATCGCCTTATTCATTTCCTTCAGGTATTTTGAAACCCCCATTATTGTACCGGTAGTACCCATCGATGAAACAAAATGTGTGATTTTACCATTTGTATCGTTCCATATTTCAGGACCGGTTGTTTTATAATGCATTGCCGGGTTATCTGAATTTCCAAACTGGTTTAACATTAAATAGCCTCCCTTAGCCACCTGCGCTTTTGCATAATCAATCGCTCCTTCCATTGAATTTGCTTTTGGAGTCAATATCACTTTTGCACCAAATGCCTCCATTGTCAGCACCCTTTCACGGGTGGCGTCCTCCGGCATTACCAATTCTATTTCCACACCAAATAAACTGGCAATCATAGCCAGTGCGATGCCAGTATTGCCGCTGGTTGCTTCTATCAACGTAATTCCATTGGTTATTTCGCCACGCTCTATTGCGCCTTTTATCATGCCATAGGCGGCCCTGTCCTTTACACTTCCCCCCGGATTATTTCCTTCTAGTTTTCCGTATATAGTTACTTTTTTATTAACCGGTATTTTTGTTAACTCTACCAGTGGAGTGTTCCCTACCAGGTCTAAAATTCCAGCCATGTTCTTTTTTGATAAAATGAAATAATTAATCCGGCGTGCCGGCCACCATTGTAGCAGCAAATATAATCCTGCATACTTTCTTTCATTGTTGAAATAAGATAATTTTTTATTAAAGCCTCCTGAACAAAATTTGGTGATTTATGAGTATTGGCTAAAAACCCCATTCATTTAATAAATGTAAGCGGATAAGTTTCTACAAGAATTGAAGGAATTATATTAATGGGAAATATCAAAAGTGGGAAATAAAATTGAAAAACTCACTTGAAAAATATAAATTATGAAATATCGCAGCATATAGTTTTACCGACATCATGAATTATTAATTTTTTTAGCTTTTTTTTAAGGATTTAAGATACTTTTGACAAAATAAAAATTACTGTATGAAAAAATATTTTATTGTTCTCTCAATTTCCTTTTTTGGTTTTGCTTGTGGTAGCCAATCCAACAGCTCCGAAACAAAAGATGCAGAAAAGACAACAACATCCGTTATGGACAACCCGGATTATGAAAAAGGCCTTAATCTCATTGCAAAATCTGATTGTTTTACCTGCCACAAACTTAGGGATGCGTCTATAGGTCCTGCGTACGGATTGGTTGCAGCCAAATACGAAGGCACAGAAGCAAACATTGATATGCTGGCAAATAAAATCATTGCCGGCGGACAAGGAGTTTGGGGGCAAATTGCGATGGCAGCTCATCCGAACATAAGTAAAGAAGACGCAAAAGCTATGGTAAAATACATTCTGCTACTAAAAGAAGAAAAAAAATAAACATGAAAACTACACTTTCGCTGATTGCTATTTCAATTTCAGCACTTATGAGTTGCAATAATACTAAAAACACTGCAACATCAAATACCGATAGTACAGGTACAGCCACTGTAAAAACGGATGCCACCTCCGATGGTTGGACTGCTTTATTTGATGGTACTACTACTTCCGGTTGGCATAGTTACGGAAAAGATAAAGCTACGGACAGATGGAAAACTGCTGATGGTGCTATTTATTTAGATACCCTGGTAAAATCTGCCGGTGGCGACCTTGTGACAAATGGAGAATACGGGAATTATCATTTAAAACTGGAATGGAAAATTGCCCCGAACGGAAACAGTGGATTAATTTTTTATGTTAATGAAGACACTTCCAAATACAAAGCCACTTATAATACTGGTCTTGAAATGCAGGTGTTGGACAATGACGGCCACCCAGATGGTAAAATTACAAAGCACCGTGCCGGTGATTTATACGATTTAATTTCCTGCTCTAAAGAAACGGTGAAACCAGTTGGCGAATGGAACGAGGCAGAAATCATTTCAAAGGATGGAAAACTTGACCTCGTTTTGAATGGAACAACAGTTGTGTCTACAACATTATGGGATGATAACTGGAAAAAGATGGTAGCGGGAAGTAAGTTTAAAAATATGGCAGGCTTTGGCACCTACAAAAAAGGCAGGATCGCTCTACAGGATCATGGCAATTTGGTTTGGTACAGGAATATAAAGATCAAAGAACTTTAGATTATAAAAAGGTCCTGATTTAAACAGTACCTTTTTTTATATAAATCTGAAAATTATTTCAACAAATTCTTATTGATATAAGTATAACTTTTTTGGATACTACCGATTGTATCCGGCACATAGTTGTTTTCCTGCTCAAGGTAAAAATGCTTTATTCCGGCAAGTTCGGTGCTTTCTAAAATTCTTTTAAAGTCGATTGAACCATTGCCTATCTCAGTATTTTTAGTATTGTCTGTTTTGTCCATATCCTTTATATGCACCATCGGAAAACGACCGGGTTGCTTTTTAAAGATCTCTACCGGATCCAGTCCTGCTCTAACCACCCAATAAAGATCAAGTTCAAGCTTTACCAGTGCTTTATCTGTGCTATTCATAAAAATGTCATAACCAGTTTGACCGTCCATCTGAATAAATTCAAAATCATGATTGTGGTATGCCAACTGCAGATTGGCAGTTTTGCAAATTTCACCAGCTTTATTCATCCTTTCGGCAAGCGCCTTGTATTGGTCGATCGTTTTTCTTCTTTCTTCTTCCAGGTAGGGTATTACAATATATTGCTGACCGAGTAAATTTCCTACTTCACACAATTTCTTTACATCGTCTCCGTTACCATTCTCAAACATCATGGCCGTAGGCATGTAATGTCCACTTGGTGTTACTAGTTTATTCGCTTTCAACAAATCACTAAATTCCTTTACACTCAATCCAAAAAACTGCTGTTCGTTACTTAAACCATAGGTTTCTATTTCTTTATACCCGGCTGCAGCAATCTTGCCAATTACGCCTTTTACATCTTTATCAACATCATCTCTTAAGGAATATAACTGTATTCCAACATTGGTTGAACTACTGGCGGCTCCACACCCGTTGAAAGCAAATCCGGCGCTTAAAATAGCGGATTGCTTGAGAAAATCACGTCTGGCATTCATCGTTTTGAAAGTTTGGTTAAAAAATGAAGGTACTAAAAATTGATGCCCATTATTCATAATAGTATTGCGATATTACAAACAGTTTATTGGAGTTTAATTTCCTGAAGAGGTTGATCAAAATAATAAATAATTCCGCCTATAAGTAGTACACCCAATCCTATCAAACTTTCTGCCGGCCGATCTACCATTGTAAAAATCAATACCCATACATTGAAAATTAAAAATATAACCTGTAGTGCTGGCTTCAAAGGGCTTCGGAATGTTGATTTCTCTTTATTTTTTATAAATAAACTGCTTGCCACCGTAAGGGAAGCCATTAATTGCAATACAAATCCTGCATATAATAGTACCTTTTCAAATGAACCCGTTAAAGTAAGAATAATTGAAATGAATACGTGGGCCCATACTGCCGCTACCGGAATACCATGTTTATTTTTTTTTGCCAAAGGTTGCCACAACTTGTTTTCCATTGCCATAGCCCGGGTAACCCTTGGCCCTACCCATAAATAGGAGCTAATTGTAGCTACTAACTGAATAGCAATAAACACACTTACCCATTTACCACCTGCTGAACCTAGCAAATTATCAAAGGCAATAAAAGTAACCTCTTCATGATTTTGCATTTGACCCACAGTGGCATTTTTTAATAATACCAGTTGAAACAACACATACACTACAGCAACAAACAGGGTGCTTCCTATTAACGCTTTAGGAAGATTTTTTGAAGGGGTATCAATTTCGTCTACCACATAGGCAGCAGCATTCCATCCTGTGTAGGCAAAAGACACATACACCATTGAAACAGCAAAGCCCGGCTTTAAAATTTCTTTTTGCCATCCATTACTAAAATCGACGGCATTACTGGCATTTCCTGAAATAGAAAAACCAAGGATAATTAAGCAAACAATAAATAAAACTTTTATTGCAGTTGAATAGTTTTGTAACCGGCTGCTATGCCTGATGGTAAAACTGTGCATCAATCCAATTAAAATAATGATAACAATGGCCAGCCATACATTACCCTGCAAGCCAAAGGGGGCAAGGTATTTTGTAAATGCCATAGCTGCAAGCGCCACAGGAGCAGAGAATCCTACCGTAAGCCCTGCCCAGGCAGAAAGATACCCAAGCGCCGGATGAAAAACCCTCGATAAATAAATATAATCACCCCCTGATTCCTTAAAATGTGTACCCAATTCAGCATAAGCAAACGCTCCAAATAATGCCAGTATACCTCCAATAAGCCAAAGTATCAGAATACTCCATGTATTTTGGATTGAAGACAACTGAAAGCCTACACTGGTAAATACTCCTGTACCGATCATATTGGCAACTACTATGGCGGATGCAGTATAAATGGAAATTTTGCTTTTCAAATAAAACGCTTTGGTTAACTCAAGATATGTATTGCTGATGAAAAACAAAACAAAATGGATTGGATTACCAAAATATATTATTGCTGCTAACTATAACAAGGACTATAATTCTGCCCGCTATTTTATAAAAAAACCGCGAGGGATGAAATTTAGAATGAGGGGAAAAGTGAAGCACAAAAAAGCCGCTTTCTAAAAAAGCGGCTTTAAAATAATATTTTGAGTTTACTTAAATTCTAAAGTGAGCAAATGCTTTATTAGCTTCAGCCATACGATGAGTATCTTCTTTCTTTTTGAAAGCTGCCCCTTCACCTTTGCTTGCTGCTACAATTTCATTGGCTAATTTATCAGACATACTGCGACCATTTCTATCACGGCTATACTTCACCATCCATTTGATGCTTAAAGATACCTTTCTGTCGGTACGCACTTCGGCAGGTATCTGAAAAGTAGCACCACCAATACGACGGCTACGAACCTCAACACCCGGAGTAATATTTCCCAATGCCTTCTTCCAAATCTCATAACCATTGTCGCCGGTTATTTTGGATACTTTATCAATCGCATCGTAAAAAATGATATAAGCTCCACTTTTTTTACCAGCCCACATTAAATTATTTACAAAACGGGTAACTAATTTGTCGTTGAACTTTGGATCTGGTGCTAACGGTATTTTTTTTGGTTGTGTCTTACGCATTGTTGTTTATTTTTTATCGTTGTACGATAAACGTGAAACGGGATATATTAAATTATTTTTTAGCTTTTTCTTTCTTGGTTCCGTACTTACTACGGCTTTGCTTACGATCTTTAACACCGGCAGTATCAAGGCTACCACGAACGATGTGATACCTTACACCTGGTAAATCCTTTACCCTTCCACCGCGGATCAATACAATCGAGTGCTCCTGCAAATTGTGTCCTTCACCCGGAATATAGGCAATAACCTCAATTTTATTGGTTAGGCGAACCTTTGCAACTTTACGTAAAGCTGAGTTTGGCTTTTTAGGTGTAGTTGTATACACTCTTGTGCACACACCACGACGTTGAGGACAAGCATCTAAAGCTCTTGATTTGCTTTTGGCTCTGATTATTTCTCTTCCTTTTCTTACTAACTGTTGTATTGTAGGCATTTTTAACCCTTTATTTTTTGGACGGCAAAGGTAGCAATTCTGATTTAAAAATGAAAATTAATAATTAATTTTTTAAAAATTCTTATGGAGTTCAGCATAACACGTTCAAAACATGATTACAAAACTATCAACTTTTCTGATATTTCTTCATTTGTATTCATGTCAATACACCTTATAGTATAAATTCCCTTCGCTAATGAATGTGGTCTTGCGATACGCAAAGTGTTATTATTACCGGATACAAAAGTGGTTTCCCATACCCCCTGGCCAACCATATTCAACATTGTAATTTTATATACATGCCTTGACACCCCCTCCAAATTAATTGTAAGCGTGTTGGATACCGGGTTCGGGTAAAAATGAAACATCCATTTGTTTTTACCTTTTTCGAGCATAATGGTTTTACTGTATGTAAAAGTATGATCCTTGTATAGCAATTTCAGCCGGTAAAAATTTTTGCCTGTTTCGGGTTTACTATCAATAAAATTATACAAAGAGGTTCCCGATGAATTTGCAATTGGATTTAACCGCCCAATATCAACGTATTGGCCATCATTGCTTCTTCTTTCAACTACATAATTCTTTAGTTCCTGATCTTGCCATGTTCTCCAGTTTAATACCCCTTTGTCATCAATCAATTTTCCCGAAAATAACATCATTTTTACAGGTAACACCAGATAGCATAGGCCATTTAAGTTATAGATATAAGTTCTTTTTACACAACCTGTATTTACTGTAACATGGCAAACATAGGTACCGGTATCATTTGCGGATAAGTAGGGAATGTAGACCTTATACCCAGAACCGAGATAAGTACTATCAATACTACTATAATTTTCTTTTTTAAACCAGGCGTATGTTGAATTAAAAATAGTATCTACCGATAAAGTGCTACTACTTTGAAAACAATTGCTATCTACATCAATTTTATAATTCGCCAGTGGTAAAATGCTTGCATCACCCAATGTAGCATTACCGCAGGCATCTAACACCCTCAATCTAATAAGAGAATAATTTGTGCCATTATTGATATTAAAAACAGGCCCGGTTTGCGGAGAAGTATTGATAGATGGAAAAGAAGGCGTACTCCCAATGATTTCATAAGAAAATGGCCCTACTCCATTGGAAGCGACCGCTCCAATACTAAAACCACTCACATCACACTGATAAGCTGATGACCTGCTCAGGTTTGGGTAATAATAGGGAGCTATGGAAACGGTATCATACAAATATTTGTTGCAAATATCGTTCAGCTTGTACCTTACGATATAAGTTCCGGTTCCCAGATCATTAAAAGTAAATACTCCACCGGATGCTGTATTTGGGGCTAGTTCAGGAGATAATGTTGTTCCATTTTTTTTAATTACCCGTACAGTAAACACTCCCATATTGGTATTGGTGTTTAATTGTATTTTTCCGGATCCGTTCTGCCAGGCTGCGCTGGGGCATTGTGCAATTACACTTGCCTCATGAGTTGCAATGCTGGCGGTAACCCCGGTAATGGTGGAATCAACAGTACCACAATTATCTGTTGCCACAATTTTATAAGTTTCACCTGGTACAATCCCCGGTATACTATCAATATTAATGCTGGTGGAATTATAATGTCTATCGAAAAACAACGTGCTATCCGGCCTGTATATTTTAATATTTACCGGAAGAACGCCACCCGTAACTGACACCGAAATTGTTGCATAACCATATGAACAGGATTTACTTGTACCTACCGAAATATCCAATACTTTGGGATAGGAACTAAAACACCGAATGATAGTAGTGTCATAACAGGCATTTATTATTTTAATACAATAACTGCCGTAGGCTAAATTATTAAAAGTACCCGTAGTATTACAACTTAACTGAACATTATTACTGTCGTAAATGCAGTACTGCGGATTGGTAAGATTCTGCTGCCCTGTAATTTTTGCTGTAAAACTGGTACAGGCATTATTGCTGATAGTGACTGTACTGGTGGCCGTGGGTTTGGGTGCTGATGCTGTAAAACAATATTGGAAGAGCGTATCAGGGCAACCATCCCGTGCCTTAATGCAATAAGTACCGTATGCCAAACTATTGAAAATACCGGAACTGTTACAACTAATTAATGAATCTGCCTGTGTGTACAAACAGTATTGTTCACCTGTCAAATGGTTGCTGGTGCCTGTTACTGTAAACGTTGAACAAGTTTTATTCGTGATATTGGCCGTGAGATCATTTGTAACAATGGCAGCCCCGACGTTAAAGCACCTTGTTATGGTAGTGTCATAGCAGGCATCATAAATGGTTACACAATGATTTCCGACAGTTAGACTGTCGAAAATGCCTGTACTGTTGCATTCTATGAGTAAGCCTGCGGTATCATACAAACAATATTGTGGCGAGTATAGGCTATCGCCCCCAATATTAATTGTTACATTTCTGCAATTTATATAAGAAGGGCTAATGGTTGCTGGAACTACGGGCTTCGGTTTTAAAATATTAAAACATCTTGTGATGGTAGTATCGCGACAACTGTCGTCTGTTGTAATACAATACCGGCCATAGGCAAGGCCATTAAATATACCGTTGCTATTGCAGCTTATCTGTGTGCCGACAGAATCAAATAAACAGTAATAAGGCATTGTTAATCCCACCTGGCCTGTAATGGCTACGGAAAATGTTGTACAATTTTTATTGTAAATACTGACGCTATTTCCAACCGATAATGGAGGTGGAGAAACTGTAAAACACCTTGTAATAATTGTATCGGGGCATAAATTGTGGGCCTTTATACAAAAGCTGCCATAGGGAATGTTGCTAAATACACCGGTTCCATTGCAGCTTATTTGAACATTATTATTATCATACAAACAATAATCAGC